>NZ_JACARS010000007.1:0-51804 GCF_013386485.1 Pseudomonas sp. P7758
TTTCGACCGAGAAGATCGAAACGTTAACAAGGCCAAACAACACTGCCTTACTAACTCCTTCTGGGCTTCGATGATCTGAAGCAACTCGCTGTCGAAACCTACATAACTCTTTGTTTACCAAGGAGTTTTCCGTTTCGACTGCGCCGGAAGTGGGGCGAATTATAGACTTCCAGAATCTGCCGTCAACCCTTAATTCAGCTTTTCTATCAAATAGGCATTTCTGGCTAAAAACCGACCAACTTCCCTCTATATAGAGAGCCTCAACAACCCTCTATATAGAAGAGAAGCTTCAGATGACCCCGGCCTCCCTCAAAGCCGACACATTCGCTGGCGTCAAACCCAGCACTTGCTGCAGCACCTGATAGGTATGCTCACCCAACAGCGGAGGTGCGCTGCGGTATTCAACAGGCGTCTTGGACAGGCGCATAGGACTTGCCACCTGGGGCACAGTACCAGCCAACGCATGAGGCAACTGCATCGCCAACCCGCGCGCTTTTACCTGAGGATCGGCAAACACCTGCGCCAAGTCATTGATCGGGCCGCAAGGCACACCTACTCGCTCCAGCTGAGCTACCCATTCAGCCGTGCTCTTGAACACGGTAGCCTGACGGATCAACGGAATCAGCACCGCCCTGTTGGCCACTCGCAGCTTATTAGTAGCAAACCTAGGATCATCCGCCCACTGGGGCTGCCCAGCCACTTCGGCAAATTTGCGGAACTGCCCATCATTACCCACAGTAAGAATGAAGTCGCCATCCGCCGTAGGAAAATCCTGATAGGGAACGATATTCGGATGAGCGTTACCCAGGCGCTTTGGAGAGACGCCCGTCGTCAGGTAGTTCATCGCCTGATTAGCCAGACAAGCCACCTGCACATCCAGCAACGCCATATCGATATGCTGGCCGCCACCATCATGATCCCGGTGAGCCATGGCCGCCAGGATCGCAACTGTCGAGTAAAGCCCCGTAAGAATATCCGTCAGCGCCACGCCAACCTTAACCGGTCCGGCGCCGTCTTCACCCTCCGGGCGGCCAGTCAGGCTCATCAGCCCGCCAAGCCCCTGGATCATGAAGTCGTAGCCCGCCCGCGTCGCATAGGGCCCGGTTTGACCAAACCCGGTAATCGAGCAGTAGATCAACTCCGGATTGATCTCCTTGAGCGACTCATAGTCCAACCCATAGGCCGCCAAGCCGCCTACCTTGAAGTTCTCGATCAGAATGTCGGACTTCGCCGCCAGGTCACGCACCAGCTTCTGGCCCTCCGGCCGCGTGAAGTCGATCGTCACCGATTCCTTGTTGCGATTGGCAGACAGGTAATACGCCGCCTCAGTGGTGTTTTCCCCATACGCATCCTTGAGGAAGGGTGGCCCCCAGGCACGAGTGTCGTCGCCATTCCCGGGCCGCTCGACCTTGATCACTTCAGCGCCAAGGTCTGCAAGTATCTGCCCGGCCCAAGGGCCCGCCAGCACTCGCGACAAATCCAGTACCCGCAGGTGCGAAAGCGCGCCCATGGTCGTTCTCCTATTAATAGAACGCCTGAATACCGGTTTGCGCTCGCCCCAGGATCAATGCATGCACGTCATGAGTACCCTCATAGGTATTCACCACTTCAAGGTTGACCAGGTGGCGGGCAATGCCGAACTCATCCGAGATGCCGTTACCACCGAGCATGTCACGCGCCATCCGGGCAATGTCGAGCGACTTGCCACACGAGTTACGCTTCATGATCGAGGTGATTTCCACAGCCGCAGTGCCCTCATCCTTCATACGACCCAACCGCAGGCATCCTTGCAGCGCCAGGGTGATTTCAGTCTGCATGTCTGCGAGCTTCTTCTGGATCAGTTGAGTAGCCGCCAAAGGCCGCCCGAACTGCTGGCGATCAAGGGTGTACTGACGCGCGGTATGCCAGCAGAATTCCGCGGCCCCCAGGGCACCCCACGAGATCCCGTAGCGTGCCGAGTTAAGGCAAGTGAACGGTCCTTTCAGGCCACGCACATCCGGGAAGATGTTCTCTTCAGGAACAAACACGTTATCCATGACGATTTCACCGGTGATCGAGGCGCGCAATCCGACCTTGCCGTGGATCGCCGGAGCACTCAGGCCTTTCCAACCCTTTTCCAGCACGAAGCCGCGAATGTCGCCCGCATCGTCCTTGCCCCACACCACGAACACATCCGCAATCGGGCTGTTGGTAATCCACATCTTGCTGCCAGTGAGGCTGTAGCCGCCATCCACTTTGCGCGCGCGGGTAATCATCGCGCCCGGGTCGGAACCATGGTTAGGCTCGGTCAGGCCAAAGCAGCCAATCCATTCACCAGAGGCCAGCTTCGGCAGGTATTTCTGCTTTTGCGCTTCGGTACCGAATTCATTGATAGGCACCATCACCAGTGAGGACTGCACACTCATCATCGAACGGTAGCCAGAGTCCACACGCTCTACTTCACGAGCGATCAGGCCATAGCTGACGTAGTTCAATCCACTGCCACCGTACTGCTCTGGAATCATCGCCCCCAGCAGGCCGGTCTCACCCATTTCGCGGAAGATCGCAGGGTCAGTCTTTTCATGGCGGAAGGCTTCGAGAACACGGGGCGCCAGCTTGTCCTGGGCGAACTGTTGGGCACTGTCGCGCACCATGCGTTCTTCTTCGGTGAGCTGTGAATCCAGCAGCAGTGGATCGATCCAGTTGAAGCTTGCCTTACCGCCCATGAGTGAGTCCTCGCGAAGTAAATCAAAAGTCGTGCATGGAGCCTAGGCCGGGCAGGCGAGGAGGGCAAACGAGGATTTTGCATAGCCTTGTGCTAATTTCTCACTCCGTAACATTCAAAAGCGGCATAGATGCTCTTTACTTGTGAGGTCACGGTACATGCGCAGAAAAATTCCCAGCACCACGGCGCTGGTCAGTTTCGAGGCTGCAGCCCGCCACGAGAGCTTTACCAAGGCGGCACAGGAGCTTTCGATCACCCAGGGCGCAATCTGCCGACAAATCGCCAGTCTTGAGGAGTTTTTAAGTGTCGAGCTGTTTCGACGCTCGCGCCGGGGCGTGAAACTGACAGAAGCAGGGCTTTCCTACAGTCGCCGGGTGGCTACGCAACTTGACGCCGTGGAACGCGACACCCTTTCGATCATGGGACAGCAGGGCACCAACGTTATTGAACTGGCGGTGGTCCCGACGTTCGGCACCCAATGGCTGATCCCACGCCTCAAGGACTTTCAGCACCAGCATCCCGAAGTCACCGTCAACCTGACCAACCGCACACGGCCTTTCCTGTTCGCCGATACCGAATTCGACGCGGCAATCTACTTTGGCGATGCCGACTGGTCCGGTACCGAATCCCACAAACTGATGGGAGAAAACCCGCTCCCGGTATGCAGCCAGCGCTTGCTGGACGGTCGCACGCACTTCACTGCACACGAAATCGCCGAACTGCCCCTGCTGCAACAAACCACTCGACCCTATGCCTGGCGCCAGTGGTTCAACGCGCAACAGCTGGACATACCCCGCGACATGACAGGCCCGCGTTACGAGCTATTCTCCATGTTGTCCCAGGCAGCCATGCACGATATGGGCATTGCACTGATACCGCCGTTCCTTATTCAAAGGGAACTGAGCGATGGGCACTTGGTGATTGCCAGCCCTCAGGTACTGGCGAGCTCAAAGGCTTACTACCTGATGATTCCCGAGAGAAAGGTCGAATCAGCTTCTCTGCATGCGTTCAGAGACTGGCTGATTGATCAGTCGCATCGTTACAACCCCAATATCTAAAGGGTCTTCGTCAATTTATTAACTTTGTAGTCAACAAAATAAAATACCTACATATGTATATATATGTCGCAATTTAGAAGACCGCATCTTTTGACCCTGAAATGGCCTTTAAGCCATGTAGGTATTGGCCTGTAGCCATAAAATTGCAGCGATGCCCAAACATTCACGTCGGCGATGGAGATGCGATGATATTTCGGTAAAAACTCTTTAATCTCCTGTATTTAAACGACTTTAATCTATCCATTGCGACAATCGGTCACGGGGTGACTTGTAGTTAATTTTTCGTCACCCGTCATAATCTCTTGAAGGCCGTAAAGTTCGCCTGCAAAATGCCGCGCCCCGCTGTATTTCAGCGGGATCGTGCTGATCGGCCGCCCAGATTCGCCTGTCGTGGCGCACTGGCCTTTTACAAAAATCAAAGCAAAAAGATCATGCAGGAGATTTGACGTGCACATTGGTGTTCCTCTCGAAACCCAGACCGGTGAAACGCGGGTGGCTGCCACCCCGGAAACCATCAAGAAGCTGATCGGCCAGGGCCACAAGGTCACTGTGCAAAGCGGGGCAGGCATCAATGCCAGTGTCGTCGACAGTGCCTATGAAGCGGCAGGCGCAACCATTGGCAACGCCAGTGATGCATTCGGCGCCGAGCTGATCCTCAAGGTAGTCGCCCCCAATGACAGCGAACTGACGCTGATCAAAAGCGGCGCAGTGCTGGTGGGCATGCTCAATCCGTTCAGCAACGAAACCATCACCCGACTGGCCGAGCATGGCATCACGGCCTTTGCCCTTGAGGCCGCGCCGCGCACCTCCCGCGCGCAGAGCCTGGATGTGCTTTCTTCCCAGGCAAACATTGCCGGCTACAAGGCTGTACTGCTCGCCGCCCATCACTACCCACGCTTCATGCCAATGCTGATGACCGCCGCCGGAACGGTGAAAGCCGCTCGCGTGCTGATTCTTGGAGCTGGTGTAGCAGGGCTGCAGGCGATCGCTACCGCGAAACGCCTGGGTGCGGTCATCGAAGCGTCCGACGTGCGTCCGGCGGTAAAGGAACAGATCGAATCCCTGGGCGCCAAGTTCGTCGACGTGCCATACGAAACTGATGAAGAACGTGAATGCGCGGTTGGCGTGGGCGGTTACGCGCGCCCAATGCCAACAAGCTGGATGCAGCGCCAGGCCCTGGCCGTGCATGAACGTGCCAAGCAAGCCGACATCGTCATCACCACCGCACTGATTCCGGGCCGCAAGGCACCGACCCTGCTCAGCGCCGAGACCGTCGCTCAGATGAAGCCAGGCTCGGTGGTCATCGACCTCGCCGCAGCCCAGGGCGGCAACTGCCCGCTGACCGTGGCAGACCAGGTGGTCGTGGAAAACGGTGTGACCATCTGCGGCCCGACCAACCTGGCCGGCGCCGTCGCCGCCGATGCCTCGGCGCTGTACGCACGCAACCTGCTGGACTTCCTGAAGCTGGTCTTCACCAAGGAAGGGCAGTTTGAAATCAACCTCGAAGACGACATCGTCGCCGCGTGCCTGATGTGCCGCGACGGCCAAGTCATCCGCAAAAACGCCTAAGCAGGGATTCAGACGATGGAAGAGCTTATTTCCCCCGGTATCTACAACCTGATCATCTTCGTGCTGGCGATTTATGTCGGTTATCACGTGGTCTGGAACGTCACCCCGGCCCTGCACACCCCGCTGATGGCCGTGACCAACGCAATTTCGGCGATCGTGATCGTCGGCGCCATGCTGGCAGCCGCACTCACCGTGACACCACTGGGCAAGACCATGGGCACCCTGGCCGTAGCCCTCGCGGCGGTCAACGTGTTCGGTGGCTTCCTGGTTACCCGCAGGATGCTTGAGATGTTCAAGAAGAAAGCCCCGAAAGCAAAAGAAGAGGCGCCATCGTCATGAGCATGAATCTGGTCACGACGCTCTACCTGATCGCGTCGATCTGCTTTATCCAGGCCCTTAAAGGCCTGTCACACCCGACGACGTCCCGGCGCGGCAACCTGTTCGGCATGCTCGGCATGGCGCTGGCAGTGCTCACCACCGTGGGCCTTATCTATAAGCTCGGCGCCGAGCTGGCCACTGCCGGCATTGGCTACGTCATCGTTGGCCTGCTGGTCGGCGGCACCGCCGGCTCGATCATGGCCAAGCGCGTGGAAATGACCAAGATGCCGGAGCTGGTGGCGTTCATGCACAGCATGATCGGCCTGGCTGCAGTGTTTATCGCCATCGCCGCAGTCGTGGAACCACAGTCGCTGGGTATCGTGAAACACCTGGGGGATTCGATCCCCGCCGGTAACCGCCTGGAGTTGTTCCTCGGTGCAGCCATCGGTGCAATTACGTTCTCCGGCTCGGTCATCGCCTTCGGCAAGCTGTCGGGTAAGTACAAGTTCCGCCTGTTTCAGGGCGCACCAGTACAGTTCGGCGGTCAGCACAAGCTGAACCTGGTGCTGGGGCTGTTGACGCTGGGCCTGGGCCTGGCCTTCATGTTCACCGGCAACCTCAGCGCCTTCGCATTGATGCTGGCCCTGGCGTTCGTGCTGGGCGTGCTGATCATTATCCCGATTGGCGGCGCCGACATGCCGGTGGTCGTCTCGATGCTCAACAGCTACTCCGGCTGGGCTGCGGCGGGGATCGGCTTCTCGCTGAACAACTCGATGCTGATCATCGCCGGTTCGCTGGTGGGTTCAAGCGGTGCGATCCTGTCGTACATCATGTGCAAGGCGATGAACCGCTCCTTCTTTAATGTACTGCTCGGCGGTTTCGGCAACACGGCAGACGCCGCCGGCCCGGCCGGCTCGAAAGAAGCGCGCCCGGTGAAATCCGGCTCGGCTGACGATGCAACCTTCCTGCTGACCAACGCCGACACCGTAATCATCGTACCGGGCTACGGCCTGGCGGTGGCACGGGCACAACATGCGCTGAAAGAGCTGACCGAGAAGCTGACCCACCGCGGCGTGACCGTGAAGTACGCGATCCACCCGGTTGCAGGCCGTATGCCTGGTCACATGAACGTATTGCTGGCCGAGGCAGAAGTGCCTTACGACCAGGTGTTCGAGATGGAAGACATCAACTCCGAGTTCGGCCAGGCCGACGTGGTGCTGGTGCTAGGCGCCAACGACGTGGTCAACCCGGCCGCCAAGAACGATCCCAAGTCGCCCATCGCGGGCATGCCGATCCTCGAAGCGTTCAAGGCCAAGACCATCATCGTCAACAAGCGCTCGATGGCCAGCGGCTATGCCGGCCTGGACAACGAACTGTTCTACCTGGACAAGACCATGATGGTCTTCGGCGACGCCAAGAAGGTCATCGAAGACATGGTCAAGGCCGTCGAATAAACACTGCGCCAGCGCAATACCCAAAACCCTGGCCTTTAGTAGGCTGGGGTTTTTTATTGCCGGTAAAAACCGACAAAAGGCTCTAAATCGCTGCCTGGCATTCGACCATGGTAGCGGGACGAAATTTTTTGAAATCACTAGACTGCGCATCTTGCTTCCGTAGCCCGAGATAACAATCCATGTACCGTGATCGTATCCGCTTGCCTTCGTTGTTGAACAAGGTCATGAGCGCGGCTGACGCTGCCGCACTGATCCAGGACGGCATGACCGTCGGCATGAGCGGCTTCACCCGCGCCGGTGAAGCCAAGGCCGTGCCCCATGCCTTGGCCGAACGCGCCAAGACATCACCGCTGAAAATTACCCTGATGACCGGCGCCAGCCTGGGCAACGACCTGGACAAGCAACTGACCGAGGCCGGTGTACTGTCGCGACGCATGCCATTCCAGGTAGATAGCACCCTGCGCAAGGCGATCAACGCCGGCGAGGTGATGTTTATCGACCAACATTTGTCGGAAACCGTCGAGCAGCTGCGCAACAATCAGCTCAAGCTACCGGACATCGCGGTGATCGAAGCCGTAGCGATCACCGAGCAAGGCCACATTGTGCCAACCACTTCCGTGGGCAACTCCGCCAGTTTCGCGATTTTCGCCAAGCAGGTGATCGTCGAGATCAACATGGCGCATAACCCGAACCTGGAAGGCCTGCACGACATCTATATCCCGAGCTATCGCCCGACCCGCACGCCAATTCCGCTGGTGGCCGTGGACGACCGTATCGGCAGCACCGCGATTCCGATTCCGCCGGAAAAGATCGTCGCGATCGTCATCACCAATCAGGCGGATTCGGCCTCCACCGTGACGCCGCCCGACAGCGACACCCAGTCGATCGCCAATCACCTGATCAACTTCCTTAAAGAAGAAGTCGACGCCGGACGCATGACCAACAAGCTCGGCCCGCTGCAGGCAGGCATCGGCAACATTGCCAATGCGGTGATGTGCGGTTTGATCGAGTCGCCCTTCGAAGACCTGACGATGTATTCGGAAGTCCTCCAGGATTCCACATTCGACCTGATCGACGCAGGCAAGCTGAGCTTTGCCTCAGGCAGTTCGATCACATTGTCGGAACGGCGCAACGCCGACGTGTTCGGCAACCTGGAGCGCTACAAAGACAAATTGGTGCTGCGGCCCCAGGAAATCTCCAATCACCCGGAAGTGGTGCGGCGCCTGGGCATCATCGGCATTAACACCGCGCTGGAGTTCGACATCTATGGCAACGTCAACTCCACCCACGTCTGCGGCACCCGGATGATGAACGGAATTGGCGGCTCGGGCGACTTTGCGCGCAACGCGCACCTGGCGATCTTTGTCACCAAGTCGATTGCCAAGGCCGGCGCGATTTCCAGCGTGGTGCCAATGGTCAGCCATGTGGACCATACCGAGCATGACGTCGACATCCTCGTGACCGAGGTCGGCCTGGCGGACCTGCGGGGCCTGGCGCCGCGGGAGCGGGCTCGGGTCATCATCGACAACTGTGTGCACCCGGCGTACCGCGATGCCCTGAACACCTACTTCACCCAAGCCTGTGTGCTGGGCGGGCACACCCCGCATATCCTGCGAGAAGCACTGAGTTGGCACATCAACCTGGAAGAAACCGGGCATATGCTGAAGGCGTGATTGATACAGATTCGGGCTGATGCAAACACAGTTTCATCAGCCCGAGCTTCCGAGCCCAACTTTTATAAAAAACTGTACTGCTGTACCGGTCATTTCCTACCGAAATATCCTACCTCGAACTCCATAAACGCCTAAAACGCACCATAAAAGTGCCGACAGGTACAGTTGCCCCAATTTCGTACAGTACAGCCCCTATAAACAGTTAACTGGCCCCTCACAATACAGGTGAACTGTATCTAGAGAGTCTTGCGCGGGAGGAGGATCATTGGCACCAGTTAAACCACTACCTAATCCCGCCACAAGCGGAAGGATGTCATCATGGAACGTACACTCAGTTCCGATCTGTTCTTCGAAGAAAAAGCTGTAAACACCCAGGCTTCCCTGCCTCTGCGCGTTCTCGCCAACCTGATGTTGTGGCAGCGCCGCATCTCCAGCCGCCATCAACTGGCTCGTCTGGATTCGCGTCTGCTGGCTGACGCCGGTATCAGCGAAGCACAACGCTACGAAGAGCTGAGCAAGCCGTTCTGGCGCTAATTAGCGTCCGCTGGCCCTGACCCACCGGGTCCACCGCCAGCACTCCGAATTGTTAAAGCAGAACCCGCCCCGGGTAACCGGCGGCGGGTTCTGCTGTTTCTGGGGTTTGGATTTTCAATGGCGAAAACAGTCGGGTTTCTACAGACCGATACAGTTTAAAAAATATAACAATTAAGCAGTACAATTTAATCCGCGTGTATCTGTACCGGTAGCACCCTCCAGCCCAAGATGGTGTTCCAGGACCTCATGAAAGGCGCGCGTCATGAATACCAAAAACCAGCAACACCCTCGGTTGATACAGCTACTCAAGCGCACCGCTGCAGCACTCGTCTGCTGGGGGCAACGGGCCCGCACACGCAGGCTGCTGGCTCAACTGGATCCGCGGGAATTGTCCGATGCGGGTATCAGTCACGGCGACCGGGCATCTGAGCTGGCCAAATCGTTCTGGCGCGAGTAATCACCGCAGGAAGCTATCCGAACAGATAAGCGGCGGCTAGTATCCGGCTACCACGTGGCGAACCCTGTAGAACGGGCGTCTGATGCCCATGGTCTCGCTGCTCAAGCAGTAGCTTTGTGCCACCCTTTCGTTCATTTACAGGAGTCACCCCATGTCCCGTCTTCACCTGCTGAGCGCTGCAGCCCTGCTGGCCCTGGCTGCCAATGCCAACGCCTCCAGCCTGATCGTGACCACGGATTCGATCGTCGGCGCACTGAAAGCCACCTCAGACGCCACCTCCGATGCCACTTCCTCCCTGCGTGACAACAAGGTCGTACGTGCCGCCCGTGACGACGCCGCCAGCTTCGTTGCCAGCGAAGGCGCCATCCGTGGCGTAAAACTGGAAAGCGCCCTGGCCCAGATCCGCCAACAGGCTCCACAACTGAATACCGCGACTGACGCGCAACTGGCCCAGGCGATCCTGGCCATCTGACCGCAGGTGGGATAAAGGGGGCGCCAGGCGCTCCCCGAACCCTCCGCGCTGGCTCTCGCCCGGGCATTGCGCTAGCCTTGGCGCTCGTTTTCAGTTGTCGAGTCCCATGGCTTTTTCATACCGCCTGTTGATCGCTCCCGTAGTGTTTTGCACCTGCTGGTCCACGCAAGCTCCGGCCTTTGACCTGTCCACCCAGAGCCTCGTTGTCAGTGCGTATGCCACCAGCAAAGTGACCTCCGCACCGTTCGACCATAAACTGATACTGGCCGCCCAGGATGACGCTGCCGCTTTCATTGCCACTGACGGCCAATGGCGGGGAGCCCGACTGGAATCAGCGCTGGATTATCTGCGCCATACCCAGCCAAAACTTAACGCCAGTGACCTTGAACTGGCGCAAGCAATTCTCGTCCAATAATCATCTTTGTATTTCGGAGTCATTCCATGCGTAGCCCGCTGATCGCCGCCGCTCTCGGCCTGCTGTTGTTGGCCGGTGTTGCCCAGGCACAAACCCTGAAGGCCACCAGTAACATCATCGTCCGAGCCTCGGCCCGTACCATCGATTTCACCTCGGACACCACCACGTCCATCCGCGACTCCAAAGTCGTACGCGAAGCCCACGACGATGCCGCCAGTTTCGTTGCCAGCAATGGCGAGATTCGTGGCGCTCAACTGGAAGCCGCCTTCGACACCCTGCGAACCCGCGTGCCGGAAGCCCGCGACGCCAGCGACCAGGTCCTCGCCGAAGCTATCCTCTCTCTGTGAGGCGCATTGCCGCCTGGCTACTGGCCGGCACCTTGCTGCTGGGCGCCAGCGCGGCTCAGGCCGCCCTGCAACTGCGGCTCAAGACCGATGGCTTGAGCCCGGCCCAGCAGCAGGCGAGCCAGGCATTGCTGGATGAAGCGATGCAGGCGTTGCCGCCGCGCTTCATCGAGCAACTGGACCGGACCATCGACGTCGGCTGGACCGACAAGATGCCCGAGAACGCCTACGGCCAGGCTTCGCTGGTGTCCGAACTGGACCTCAACAGCAACTTGCTGGAAAGCCTTACCGACGGCAGTGCCGCGACGCAAAAAACCAATCGCCCCCACGGCACCGTGCGCCGGGAAATGCTCGCCACCGTGCTGCATGAACTGACCCACATCTATGACCGTGCCCGCCTGTGGTCCAGCGCCGACCGCAAGCTGATCCAGCGTTGCAGCCGCCAGAACAACATCACCGGCCTGATCGGCCTGCCCGATCAATGCCGGGGCCAGAACGACCGCCGCTTTACCCTCAGCGATGACCCACGCCTGCTGGACCTCGCCGGGTGGCCGCAATACGTTGGCCGTCGCGGCGAACGTGAACAGAATAACCATCAGGTCGCCCGCAGCCCGGACATCTACGAAACCACCAGCCCGCTGGAATTCGTCGCCGTCAACATGGAGTACTTCCTCCTCGACCCGAGCTATGCCTGCCGCCGGCCTTCGCTGTACCGCTATTACAAGGAACACTTTGGCTGGGCGCCGCCCGCCCAGGACACCTGTGCCAAAACCTACGCCTTCCTCAACGCCGGCAACGACTTCGCCAAGACTCCACTGGGCCAGGTCGACCCCGAGCGCGTCTACGAAATCGACTACCTGCTGGCCGAAGCCAACCAGAACCTCGTGAGTCGCTGGGGCCACAGCATGCTGCGCCTGGTGATCTGCGCCCCCGGCCGGCCACGGGGCCCGGACTGCCGCCTGGACCTGGACCAGCACCTGGTGTTGTCCTACCGCGCGTTTGTCGGTGACGTACAACTGTCGAGCTGGGACGGCCTGATCGGCAAATACCCGTCGCGGCTGTTCGTGCTGCCGCTGTCTCAGGTCATTGACGAGTACACCAAGACCGAGCTGCGCGGCCTGGCGTCGGTGCCGTTGAAGCTCACGCGCCAGGAGATCAACGATACCGTCGAACACGCCGCCGAAATGCACTGGAGCTACGACGGCAACTACTTCTTCATCTCCAACAACTGCGCAGTAGAGAGCCTGAAACTGTTACGCAGCGGCAGCGCCAACCCGCAGCTGACCGGCCTGGACAACATCACGCCCAATGGCCTGCTGGAAGTCCTCAAGGGCCGAGGCCTGGCCGATACCAGTGTGCTGGACGACAAAAAACGCGCGCTGCGCCTCGGCTATCACTTCGACTCCTTCCGCGAGCGCTACCAGGCGATGTTCGAGGTGTTGAAAAAGCGCCTGCCGATCAAACAGGCTGAAGTGGAGGATTGGTTGTCACTGAGTGCCGAAGAGCGCCGCCCATGGTTCGCCGAAGCCGACCTGCGCGCCAGCGCCGCCTTGTTGCTGCTGGAACAGGCGAGCTTCCGCAAGCAGCTCATGCTGGCCCAGGATGAAGTCAAGCAACGCTACCTTGGCGCCCGCGAGCTGAAGAACGGCGGCATGGAAAAGGCCAACGCGACGTTGCAGCAGATCCTCGCCAACAGTGGCTTCCTCAGTCGCCCGGCAGAGCTGCTGGGCACCAGCGGTTACGGCTTGCCACAACCAACAGAATCCAAACGCCTGGAATCAGAGAGCGCCGCGCGCCAGAAGCAGTTGCAGTCGCTGACCGGCGATCTGGACAAAGAGGTGAGGGCGCTGCTGGAACCGGCCCGCGCGGCGGAGATTGCCGCATGTGAAGCCAACCTCAAGCAGCTAGGCGAGCACTTGCGCGCACTGCACAAGGCCTCCGGCGGGTTCGAACTGCCCTAGAGCGCTTCTCCGGCTTCTTCCGGTAGTTGCTCATCCAGGTGTAACCACGGCAATCGGCTCTCTACCCAGATGTGCCGATCTGCCGGGGCCAGCTCCGGGTGATCCAGGGTTGCGATGGTCACATCGATACTCTCGGTACTCAGTTGCGTTACCAGCGCCAAATGCGCCCCACAGTTAGAACAGAAATACCGCACGCATGTCGGCGAAGATTCGTACTGCGCCGGCGTTCCCGCCACCCAGGCGAACGCGGAACGGGGCAGGGTGATCCAGGTTGTCACCAAGCCGCCGCTGACCCGCCGGCAAATCGAACAGTGGCAGTGGGCAATATCCACCAACGCCCCGCTGAACTGATAACGCACCCGCCCGCAATGGCAGCCGCCTTGGTGTTGCTCATGCATGCTCTGTCTCCCACATCCTTATTTCACACAGGACCAGTCGTCCATTCAACGTAGCCCGTTTCTCAAGCGAAAGCTGGCTGAAAGCTTCCGGGACTAGGATCGCCCACCACTACCGGCAACAGACCGGTTGTTAACAACAACAATGGTGATTCCCGATGTCCGCTCGTACCCGCCTGTTTGCCCCGACTCCACCCGTACGCCTCGTGCCTTTCGTTCTGCGCTGACCCAACCGGTTCGCCATTCCCTAGCCGCGCTACGCCTGGAGTATTCCTATGCTGACTTTCCTTGGCTTTGCCATGGTCATCACGTTCATGTTCCTGATCATGACCAAGCGCCTGTCTGCGCTGATCGCCCTGATCATCGTACCGATCCTGTTCGCGCTGTTCGGCGGCTTTGCCCCGCAGATCGGCCCGATGATGCTCGCGGGCATCACCAAGCTTGCGCCGACCGGCGTAATGCTGATGTTTGCCATCCTCTATTTCGCCTTGATGATCGACTCCGGCCTGTTCGACCCGGCCGTGCGCAAGATCCTCAAGCTGGTCAAGGGCGACCCGCTGAAGGTCTCGGTCGGCACCGCCGTGCTGGCCCTGGTGGTATCACTGGACGGAGACGGCGCCACCACCTACATGATCTGCGTGGCCGCCATGCTGCCGCTTTACCAGCGCATCGGCATGAGCCCGCGGATCATGGCCGGCCTGATCATCCTCGCCGGTGGGGTGATGAACATGACCCCATGGGGTGGCCCGACCGCCCGCGCCGCCAGTGCATTGCACGTGGACCCATCGGATATTTTCGTCCCGATGATTCCAGCCATGGCCGCCGGCGTCGTCGCCATCCTGGTGATTGCCTATATGTACGGCAAGCGCGAACGGGCACGCCTGGGCGAGCTGCACCTGCAAGGCGATGAAATCGACCACAGCGAAATCAGCGTCTCGCAATACCCGGACGCCCGCCGTCCGAAACTGATCTGGTTCAACGGCGCACTGACCTTCGCCCTGATGTGCACCTTGATCGCCGGCCTGTTGCCACTGCCAGTACTGTTCATGGTGGCCTTCAGTATCGCGATGATCGTCAACTACCCATGCCTGCAGATGCAGAAAGACCGGATCGCCGCCCATGCCGGCAGCGTCCTGGCGGTCACCGGCCTGATCTTCGCCGCCGGTATCTTCACCGGCATCCTGTCCGGTACCGGCATGGTCGATGCCATGTCCAAGAGCCTGCTGGCCGTCATCCCTGACGCGCTGGGGCCTTATCTGGCCGTGATCACCGCGCTGGTGAGCATGCCGTTTACGTTCTTCATGTCCAACGATGCCTTCTACTACGGCGTTCTGCCGGTACTGGCCGAAGCCGCCAGCCACTACGGCATCACTGCCGTGGAAATGGCCCGCGCCTCAATCGTTGGCCAGCCTGTGCACTTGTTGAGCCCACTGGTTCCATCGACCTACTTGCTGGTAGCCCTGGCGGGTATCGAATTTGGCGATCACCAGCGCTTCACCCTCAAGTGGGCGGTGCTGGTGTGCCTGTGCATAATGGTCGCCGCTTTGCTGATGGGGATTTTTCCGCTGTTCAGCACTCTATAATCGTACAACTCACTGCGCCGGCTCTTAAGGCTGGCGCGGTCTAACACTCGCTCAAAGGAATACACATGGAATGGCTGACCAATCCGGAAATCTGGATTGCCTTCTTCACCCTGACGGCCCTCGAGATCGTCCTGGGCATCGATAACATCATCATGATTTCGATCCTGGTCAGCCGCATGCCCAAGCACATGCAGGCGCGTACCCGGATCTTCGGCCTGGCGCTGGCGATGGTCACGCGGATCCTGTTGCTGCTGTCGATCACTTGGGTCATGCGCCTCACCGACGATCTGTTCGTGGTGTTCGGCCAAGGCATTTCCGGCCGCGACCTGATCCTGTTCTTCGGTGGCCTGTTCCTGCTGTGGAAAAGCTCCCAGGAGATGTACCACGCCCTGGAAGGTGAAGACGAAACCCACGACGAGCCGAAGGGCGCCGGTGGCAAGTTCATCTACACCATCATCCAGATCGCGATCATCGACATCGTGTTCTCCCTGGACTCGGTGATTACCGCCGTCGGTATGGTTTCCCACGTACCGGTGATGGTGGCCGCGATCATCGTCGCCGTACTGGTGATGATGCTGGCCGCCGGCACCATCAGCGATTTCATCGACAAACACCCGTCGCTGAAGATGCTGGCGCTGTCGTTCCTGCTGGTGGTGGGTACCGTGCTGATCGCCGAAGCCTTCGACGTTCACGTGCCAAAAGGCTACGTTTACTTCGCCATGGCGTTCTCCCTGGCGGTTGAAGCGGTGAACATCAAGATGCGTACCGCCATCGCGAAAAAGAAGAAACAGCAGGACCCTGTGAAACTGCGCAAGGACATTCCGGGTCAATAACCTGGACCCGCTGCTGAAAAAGGGGCTTTAGAGCCCCTTTTTTTCATCTGCAAAAAGCTGATTTCATGACAGTTTTGTTTCAATCCCGACTTTAGCTATGCGATGCTGGCGCCGAGCCCATTCGCCAACTACAGCTTAAGTACAAGACGTAGAACGGCACGCGGCACTATTCACTTGCTCCGATTGGAGCACGACTCAACACAGGGGGCCCAGCATGCTGACCCTGCTCAATCTGCTTTCCGCGGTAACCCTGCTGATCTGGGGCACGCACATCGTCCGTACCGGCATCCTGCGGGTCTACGGCTCCAACTTGCGCCAGGTCATCGGGCAGAACATGTCCAAGCGCTGGCTGGCGTTTATCGCCGGCATCCTGGTGACGGCCATGGTGCAAAGCAGCAACGCCACGGCGATGCTGGTGACTTCGTTTGTCGGCCAGGGCCTGATGGGCCTGATGCCCGCCCTGGCGACCATGCTCGGTGCCGATGTCGGTACCGCGCTGATGGCCCGGGTGCTGACCTTTGACCTGTCGTGGCTGTCGCCGCTGTTGATTTTCCTCGGGGTGATTTTCTTCCTGTCGCGCAAACAGACACGCGCCGGGCAGATGGGCCGTGTCGGGATCGGCCTCGGGCTGATCATCCTTGCGCTGCAACTGATCGTCGAAGCCGCGGGCCCGATCACCCACGCGCAGGGCGTCAAGGTCCTGTTCGCCTCGCTGACCGGCGACATCTTGCTCGATGCCCTGGTCGGCGCACTGTTCGCGATGATTTCCTACTCCAGCCTGGCCGCCGTCCTGCTGACCGCGACCCTCGCCGGTGCCGGCGTGATCGGCCTGCACGTGGCCATCGGCCTGGTGATCGGCGCCAACATCGGCAGCGGCGTGCTGGCCTTCCTCAGCACCAGCATGCAGAACGCCGCCGGGCGCCAGGTGGCCCTGGGCAGCCTGCTGTACAAGCTGATCGGCTTGCTGCTGATCATCCCGGTACTCGACCCGCTGGTCGGCTGGATGGATAACCTGGACTACAGCGCCCAAGGCATGGTGATCACCTTCCACCTGCTCTATAACGTTACTCGCTGCCTGATCCTGCTGCCCACCATCGGCCCGATGTCCCGCTTGTGCGCCTGGTTGCTCCCGGAACGCGAAGAGGTCAACGGCCTGGCCAAGCCGCGCCACCTGGACCTGGCAGCACTCGCCACCCCAAGCCTGGCACTGGCCAACGCCGCCCGCGAAACCCTGCGTCTGGGCGACCTGATCGACAACATGCTGACCTCGATGCTGGAGGTGCTGCGCGGCAAGCAAACCGCCATCACCCAGGAAATGCGCAGCCTGAGCGACGATGTCGAGGCGCTCTACAGCGCGATCAAGCTCTACCTCGCGCAAATGCCCCGGGAAGACCTCAGCGAACAGGACAGCCGACGCTGGGCCGAGATCATCGAACTGTCGATCAACCTGAAACTGGCCGGCGACCTGATCGAACGCATGCTGCGCAAGGTCCAGCAGCAAAAGACCTCCCAGCGCCGTTCATTCTCCGAAGTCGGCCTGGAGGAACTCGCGGGTCTGCAAACCCAACTGATCGCCAACCTGCGCCTGGGGCTCTCGGTGTTCCTCAGTGCCGACCCGGAAAGCGCCCGGCAACTGCTGCGGGAAAAGCGCCGCTTCCGCGCCCAGGAGCGTCGCCTGGCCCACGCCCACGTCAGCCGCTTGCAACGTAAAATCGTACAGAGCCTGGAGACCAGTTCCTTGCACCTGGAGCTGATTGCCGACATGAAGCGTCTCAACTCGCTGTTCTGCAGCAGCGCTTATGTGGTGCTGGAAACCACCGACACCGGCGCCCTCTCGGCGGACGATATTGCCGACATCACCCATTCGCCCTGAACGTACGACGGCGAGTGAAGTCAGTTAACAACGGACCTCACTCGCCAGGAAGCCTGTTATGCGTCGCCTGCTATTCGCCTGCCTGCTCATGGGTTCGGCACACACCTTTGCCTTTGACCGCCTGCAAGTCGAGGGCTACACCCTGCCCAACGGCCTGCAATTGCTGCTCAAGCCGGGCACCGAACGCGGCCATGTGGCAATCCGCCTGGTGGTGGGTGTGGGCCTGGATGACTTCAGTTGCGAAGACAAGGAACTGCCGCACCTGCTGGAGCATTTGCTGTTCAGCGGGATCGACGGTGGCGGCGAAGGTGAGCTGGAAGAACGCATGCAAGCCCTCGGCGGCGACTGGAACGCCTACACCAGCAATGCCGACACCACTTTCGTCATCGAGGCTCCGGCGCAGAACCAGCGCAAGGTGCTCGACCTGCTGCTGGCCATCATCACCCGCACCCAACTGACCGACGCCAACATCAATGCCGCCAAACAGGTGGTGGAGCGCGAAGACGGCGGCCATTACTCACACCTGCAACGGCTGCTGGACCGCCAGGACCTCGGCCACAAGGCCAGCAGTCAGCTTGCCGTCGAATTGGGGCTCAAATGCGCCGAGCGGGCCGAAGTCGAGCACCTGACCCGCGACCAGTTGGAAAAGCTGCGCAAGGCCTGGTACGCCCCCAACAACATGACCCTGATCATCGTCGGCGACCTCGACAAGCTGCTGCCGGCCTATCTCGAACGCACCTACGGCGCACTGGATCCGGTTGACCCCAGCGAACATCGCCCGTTGCCGGAGATTCAACACGCCGCCGCCGTCCGCCGCGACCTGATCCACGGCTGGGTCGGTGACAACGCCAAGCTGCACTGGTTATTCCCCGAGCCGGTGCTGGACGACCAGTACGATGAAACCTTCGACCTGCTCAAGGACTACCTGGATTGGGCGCTGTATCGTCAATTGCGCTTGCAGCACGGCTTGTCCTATGGCCCATGGAGCGAGCGCGAAGTGCTGGGCGGCGTCGGCTTCATGAGCCTCAACGCCGACCTTGAACGCGACAACCTGCCCGAAGCCGAGCACGTGCTGGAAACCCTCAGGGCCCAACTGCTCAAGGATGGCCTCGACCCGGCCACCTTCGCCCGCCTGCAACAAGCCGCCATTGCCCGCCAGGCGTGGGCCGTTCAAGGCAACAGCGCGTTGGCCGACTATTACTGGAGTGCCTCGGGCGACTACGCCAAAGGGCATTTCAGCGACCCGGCCAAGCGCATCAAGGCCGTCAGCCTGGAGCAAGCCAACCAGGCCATGCGCGAGTTGTTCAAGCAGAACGGCTACTGGCGCATCGAGAAACCGTTGTTCAGCTACGATAGCCTCAACTGGATCGCCGCAGGCGCACTGGGGCTGATTGCGATTGTGTTACTAGGTGTGTGGCGTTATCGCAAAGGGATTGCGTAATCGGGCCCCGAGAAAACGGCTAAAACGTTATTCTGTCTGGGATTTTTCCTACAAAGACTGTGAACTGCCGAATGCCTATCCTGACCCACACCATCCAGCGCATCCTCGAGCTGATGAAGCGCTACCCAGGGGTGATTGCACTCGGCGGTTTCATCTCGGGTGTGGGCAGCTTCATCCTGGTGGATCGCCAGCAAGGCATGGCCAGCTGGATCGCGATCATCATGCTGGTGAGCTGGTTATGGCTGATGCTCGAAAACAGCCTCACCCAGCTGTTCAGCAAAGTCTTCAAACGGGAAATCCCCGAACCGCTGCTGCGCTACGCCACGCAGATGATCCATCAGGAAAGCCTGTTTTTTGTCCTGCCGTTCTTTTTTGTCACCACCACCTGGAACAGCGGCCAGTCGATCTTTACCGGCCTGCTGGGCGCGGCGGCACTGGTATCGATCACCGACCCGCTGTACTACAAGTGGCTGGCACCCAAGCGCTCGCTGTTTCTCGCACTGCACACCCTGACCCTGTTCGCAGCCCTGCTGACCGCGCTGCCGATCATCCTGCACCTGACCACCGCCGAGAGTTACAAACTGGCCCTCGGCGTGGCGATGGCGCTCTCTATCCCGAGCCTGGCCGTGAGCCTGCCGCTGCGTAGCATCAAGGGCTGGGCGATGCTGTTGGGGGTTACCGCAGCGATTGGTTGCGCCGGCTGGTTCCTGCGCACTTGGGTGCCGCCCGCTACGCTGTGGATGACCGAAGTGGCCATCAGCACCCAATTGCAGGACCGCACGCCCGGCGATGACCTGAAAGAAGTCAGCGCCGCCCAACTGCGCAGCAGCGGGCTGTATGCCTACACCGCGATCAACGCGCCGCGCGGCCTGGATGAGCGGATCTACCATGTGTGGAAATTCAACGGCAAGGAAGTCGACCGCATCGCCCTGGACATCCATGGTGGGCGCAAGGAAGGCTATCGGGCCTGGACCCACAAGCAGAACTTCCCCCCCGACTCGGTAGGACGCTGGCAGGTACGGGTGCTGACCGAAGATGGCCAAGTGATCGGCGTGTTGCGCTTCAAGGTGACTGACCCCGGTCAGGGCGCTACAACGCCAGACGCGCCAAAGTAGGCAGGATCGTGCTATTACGTAGGAATTCTGGAATAGCCAAACAAGCTCGGAGCTTATGACCAGTAGCACAACGGCCGGTGCAGCCCATCTGGACACGTCCACCCAGCCTCCATTGCTGAGGATTACAGGGGATTGGACGCTTGCCCACTATGCCAACCTGAAGAAGCTGTCGGAAAAGCTCGACGGCCAGTACGACGCTGGCGCACGTATCGACCTTAACGGCCTCGGCGCCCTGGACACGGCCGGCGCCTCGCTGCTGGTGGAACTGCTCGGCCCCGAGCGCATCGAACAGTCCGCCGAACAGACCGACTGCAGCCTCTCGACCGCCGACCGCGCGTTACTGAAAACCGTCTACCGCTCTCTGAACGACTTCTGTGTGCCGGTCAAGGAACCCGAAGAAGCCGCCGGCATCATGTTGCTGGCGCGCATCGGCGGCGCGGTCTACACCGTCTGGCAAGACGGCATGAAACTGCTGGGCTTTATCGGCCTGATCCTCGAAACCTTCGCCCGTGGCGTATTCCGGCCCAAGCGCTGGCGCGTGACGCCAATGGTTGCGCATATCGAACAAACCGGCCTCGACGCGGCCCCCATCGTGGCCTTGCTGACCTTCCTGGTGGGCGCAGTGGTGGCGTTTCTCGGTGCCACGGTGCTGGCCAGTTTTGGCGCGAGCATTTTCACCGTGGACCTGGTGGCGTTCTCCTTCCTGCGGGAGTTCGGCGTGTTGCTCACCGCGATCCTGATGGCGGGCCGCACCGCCAGTGCCTTCACCGCACAAATCGGCTCGATGAAGGCCAACGAAGAGATCGATGCGATCCGCACCCTGGGCCTCGACCCGATGGAGTTGCTGGTGCTGCCCCGCGTACTGGCATTGCTGGTGGCGCTGCCGATGCTGACGTTCCTGGCAATGCTCTCGGGCATTATCGGCGGCGGTGTGGTGTGTGCCGTGGCCCTGGATATTTCGCCGGCAATGTTCCTGTCGCTGCTGCAATCGGACATTGGCGTGCAGCACTTCCTAGTCGGCATGGTCAAGGCGCCGATCTTCGCGTTCCTTATCGCGGCCATCGGCTGCCTCGAAGGTTTCAAGGTCAGCGGCAGCGCCGAGTCCGTCGGCGCCCACACCACCTCCAGTGTGGTGCAATCGATTTTCGTGGTGATCGTGCTGGATGCGGTCGCCGCACTGTTTTTCATGGAGATGGGCTGGTGAGTCGTCTGCGCCGTGCGCCCACTGAGGCGGTGATCGAAGTCCGCGGGCTGTGCAACCGCTTTGGTTCGCAAAGCGTGCACGAGAACCTCGACCTGGACTTGTACAAGGGTGAAATCCTCGCCGTCGTCGGTGGCTCCGGCAGTGGCAAGTCGGTGCTGCTGCGCAGCATCATCGGTTTGCGCCAGCCCAGCGAAGGCCAGGTGCGGGTGTTCGGGCAGAACTTGCCGAGCCTGTCGGAACACGAGCGGTCGCTGGTGGAGCGGCGCTTCGGCGTGCTGTTCCAGAAGGGCGCGCTGTTTTCCTCGCTGACGGTCACCGAGAACGTTGCGTTGCCACTGATAGAGCATGCCGGCCTCAGCCGTCCCGATGCCGAACACCTGGCGGCAGTAAAGCTGGCGTTGGCCGGGCTGCCGCTGTCGGCCGCCGACAAATACCCCTCGTCACTCTCCGGCGGCATGATCAAGCGCGCGGCCCTGGCCCGTGCCCTGGCGCTGGACCCGGACATCCTGTTTCTCGACGAACCCACCGCCGGCCTCGACCCGATCGGCGCCGCCGCCTTCGATCAACTGATCCTGACCCTGCGCGATGCGTTGGGCCTGAGCGTGTTCCTGGTCACCCACGACCTCGACACGCTGTACACCATCACCGACCGCGTAGCGGTGCTGGCGCAGAAAAAGGTACTGGTGGCGGATGCCATCGATGTCGTCTCGGAAACCGACGACGCCTGGATTCACGAATACTTCCATGGCCCACGGGGCCGCGCGGCATTGGATGCCGCTCAACTGCTCAACGAGGTATGACATGGAAACCCGAGCCCATCATGTGATGATCGGTCTGTTCAGCGTGATCGTCGTGGTCGGCGCCATGCTGTTTGGCCTGTGGCTGGCCAAGTCCAGCGTCGACAGCGCATTCCAGGATTACGAAGTGGTGTTCAACGAGGCGGTCAGTGGGCTGTCCCAAGGCAGTGCCGTGCAGTACAGCGGGATCAAGGTGGGCGACGTCACCAGCCTGCGCCTCGACCCGAAAGACCCGCGCCGGGTGCTGGCGCGCATCCGCCTGGCCGGGCAGACGCCGATCAAGGAAGACACCCAGGCCAAACTGGCCCTGACCGGCATCACCG
The DNA here is from genome assembly GCF_013386485.1 of Pseudomonas sp. P7758. Taxonomy (NCBI): domain Bacteria; kingdom Pseudomonadati; phylum Pseudomonadota; class Gammaproteobacteria; order Pseudomonadales; family Pseudomonadaceae; genus Pseudomonas; species Pseudomonas sp. P7758. The sequence goes on from NZ_JACARS010000007.1 coordinate 22,524, forward strand.
GCACCTCGATCATCCAGCTCAGCGGCGGTACACCCCAAAGCCCTGAGCTCAAGGGCAAGGACGGCAACCTGCCGGAAATCATTGCGTCGCCATCACCGATCGCGCGACTGCTGAACAACAGCAACGACCTGATGACCAGCATCAACTTGCTGCTGCACAACGCCAATCACATGTTCTCCCGGGAGAACGTCGACCGCCTCAGCAATACCCTGGACAACCTGCAACAGACCACCGGCGCGATTGCCGATCAGCGCGGCGACATCAAGGTGGTGATGCAGCAATTGATGCAGGTGAGCAAACAGGCCAGCGCCACTCTGGAGCAAACCACCGCGTTGATGCGCAACGCCAACGGTTTGCTCAACGACCAGGGCAAGCAGGTTTTCGGCAGTGCTGAAAAAGCCATGCAGTCCCTTCAACAGAGCACGGCCACGATCGACACCTTGCTGACCAACAACAAGGATTCCCTGAACAGCGGCATGCAGGGTCTCAACGAACTGGCGCCAGCGGTGCGCGAGCTGCGGGAAACCCTGGGTTCGTTGCGCGCCATTTCCCGCCGCCTGGAAGCCAACCCCAGCGGTTACCTGCTGGGCAGCGACAAGAACAAGGAGTTCACGCCATGAAGCGTGCGTACCAAATGATCGCCCCCGTTGCGCTGGTATTGGTCAGTGCGTGTTCCATCCTGCCGAAGGCGGATCCCTCGGACGTGTACCGGTTGCCATCGGCGCAGGCCGCCACGCAGGCCAGCCCGGTGGCCTGGTCGCTGCGGGTGGCGAAGCCGCAGACCAGCGAATTCCTCGACAGCCCGCGGATTGCCGTGGTGCCTAACGGTGACTTGATCAGCAGCTATGCGAATTCCCGCTGGAGCGATCCAGCTCCCGTGCTGTTGCGTAACCGGTTGCTGGACGGGTTCCAGCGGGATGGGCGGGTGACGTTGCTCAGTACCGATGAGACCAATCTGCAGGCGGACTTTGAGTTGGGCGGGCAGTTGCAGGCGTTTCAAAGTGAGTATCGCGGCAGCGCAGTTGAAGTGGTGATACGGCTGGACGCGCGGTTGGTGCGCGGCAGTGATCAACGGATTATTGCCAGCAAGCGGTTCGAGGTGAGGCAGCCGGTGGGGGATACCAAGGTGCCGGCGGTGGTGGCCGGGTTTGGTCAGGCTGGGGATGCGCTGAACAGGCAGGTGGTGGATTGGGCCGTCGGCCTGGGAAGCCGCGCTTTTGTGGCGAGGGAGCTTGCTCCCGTTGGGCTGCGCAGCAGCCCCAAAACCAGTCAATGAGCTTTGACTGACACACCTGCGATAACTGACTGGGGCCGCTTCGCGGCCCAACGGGAGCAAGCTCCCTCGCCACAGGGATTCAGGTCTTAGCCGAAGAACCAGTAGCACACCGCAATCGCCGCCACCACACCAGCAAACTCCGCCAACAACGCACACCCCACCGCATGCCGTGCCCGCTGGATTCCCACCGAGCCAAAGTACACCGCCAACACATAGAACGTGGTCTCGGTGCTGCCCTGAATCGTCGCCGCCACCAGCGCCGGGAAGCTGTCCACGCCCTGGGTCTGCATGGTCTCAATCAACATCGCCCGCGCCGCACTGCCGGAGAACGGCTTGACCATCGCGGTCGGCAGCGCATCGACAAAGCGCGTGTCCATGCCGGTCCAGGCCACCACGTGGCGAATGCCTTCCAGGCCGAAATCCAGCGCGCCGGACGCCCGCAACACGCCCACTGCACACAGCATCGCCACCAGGTACGGCAGCAGGTTCTTGGCAACGTCGAAGCCCTCTTTGGCGCCTTCGACAAACGCCTCGTAGACCTTCACCTTGCGCAGCGCGCCGATCACCAGGAACAACATGATCAGCCCGAACAGCGTGAGGTTGCCAAGGATCGACGACAGCCCCGCCAGCGCCGTGGCTGAGAGCGTCGCCAGCAAGGCCATGAAGCCACCCAGTACCAGCGCACCCGGAATCAGATACGCCAGCACCACCGGGTCCCACAGCCGCAGGCGTTGCATCACCGCCACCGACAACAGGCCCACCAGGGTCGAGGCGCTGGTGGCCAGCAGGATCGGCAGGAACACCAGCGTCGGGTCCGCCGCACCTTGCTGGGCGCGGTACATGAAGATGGTGACCGGCAGCAGGGTCAGGGAAGACGCGTTGAGTACCAGGAACAGGATCTGCGCGTTGCTGGCGGTATTGGGGATAGGGTTGAGCTCTTGCAGCGCCTTCATGGCCTTGAGGCCGATGGGCGTAGCGGCGTTATCGAGGCCCAGGCCGTTGGCGGCGAAGTTGAGCGTGATCAAGCCGATGGCCGGATGACCGGCAGGCACTTCCGGCATCAGGCGCCGGAACAGTGGCCCCAGGGCCTTGGCCAGCCAGTCGACGATCCCGGCTTTCTCAGCGATACGCAGGAAGCCCAGCCACAAGGTCAGGGTGCCGAACAGCAACACCATCACCTCGACCGACAGCTTGGCCATGGCGAAAATGCTTTCCACCATGGCCGCAAAGATCCCGGCATTCCCGCCGATCAGCCATTGCGCCAGCGCAGAAACCATCGCCACGATAAAGAAGCCAAGCCACAGGCCATTGAGCATCAGTTGAATCCCCCGAAAGATGGGGCGAATGATAGCGGGGCTGGCAGAAACGACAAACCCCGGATTTTCCGGGGTTTGTGTAGGAGCCAGTCCTGGCGGTCAGCCGCGAGTGGTCTCGCCGGCCGGCAGCACTTGCTTGGTGCGCCAGTGCGGCAGGGAGTTCCAGTAGCGCTCGCCCTTGGCATCGTCGTACATGCCTTCCCAACGGGAGATGACCAGTACGGCCAGGGCGTTACCGATCACGTTCAGTGCGGTACGGGCCATGTCCATGATGCGGTCGACACCGGCGATGAACGCCAGGCCTTCCAGCGGAATGCCCACGCTGCCCAGGGTCGCCAGCAGTACCACGAACGACACACCCGGTACGCCGGCGATGCCTTTGGAGGTGACCATCAGGGTCAGCACCAGCATCAGTTGCTGGCCAATCGACAGGTCGATGCCATACAGCTGGGCGATGAAGATCGCCGCGATGCTCTGATACAGGGTCGAACCGTCGAGGTTGAACGAGTAGCCGGTCGGTACCACGAAGCTGCAGATCGCCTTCGGCGCGCCGTAGGCTTCCATCTTCTCGATCACACGCGGCAGCACGGTTTCAGAGCTGGCAGTGGAGTAGGCCAGCACCAGCTCATCCTTGAAGATGCGCATCAGCTTGATCACCGAGAAACCGAACAGGCGGGCGATCAGGCCCAGCACCACAAAAGCAAAGAACAGGATGGCGACGTAAACCAGGATCACCAGCTTGGCCAGCGGCAGCAGCGAGGCGAAGCCGAAGTTGGCGACGGTCACCGCGATCAGGGCAAATACACCGATCGGGGCGTATTTCATGATCATGTGGGTGACTTTGAACATGCTCTCGGACACGCCCTGGAACATGGTCACCAGGGGCTCGCGCAATTCAGGCTTGAGGCTCGACAAGCCGAGGCCGAACAACACCGAGAAGAAGATGATCGGCAGCATGTCGCCACGGGCCACGGCGGCGAAGATGTTCGACGGGATCAGGTTGAGGATCGTCTCGATGAACGCGTGCTCGTGCTGGACCTCGGCGGCGGTGGCCGTGTATTTGGAAATGTCGACGGTACCCAGGGTACTCATGTCGATGCCGGTACCCGGATGGAACAGGTTGGCCAGCAACAGGCCGACCACAATGGCAATGGTGGTGACCACTTCGAAGTAAAGGATGGTTTTAACGCCGATCCGGCCGAGCTTTTTCGCATCGCCAACACCGGCGATTCCGACAATCAGCGACGAAATCACGATCGGGATAACGATCATCTTGATCAGGCGAATAAAGATATCGCCAGCGGGCTGCAACACGTTGCTGATCCACCAGGCCTTTTCAGCACTGAAATGGTTAAGCACCGCACCGATTGCAATCCCCAGCACCAGACCGATGAGGATCTGCCAGGCGAGGCTTAGCTTTGCCTTCTTCATGTCATTACCCTTACTTCAAGTGGACTCAGGCAGATGCGCCAGCAGCTGGAACGCTCGAGAGCGAAAAAGTGTGTGCATCTGCCCCCGTAGAAGGTCACCGCAGTTGGCCGATATGGCTCACTGGCAGGCGAAAAAAGGCGCAACTATTCCGATGCAAGGAGGCGACGTCTAATGCCGTAAACGCCTACCCTATGCCGAATCGGCATGAGTTTTTTTGAGTTTTTCTGTCTGAACGGTCAGTTCGAATACGACATTTCGGCAGGCATAAATGCCGCGAACCGGCCATTTCAGGCTCGCGCAGGGTTTTTTGAAAATCTACGGTCGCAGTTGAAAACCCCTGAAAATTCCTACGCATACCATCGAAAAACTCGTCTGGCAGGAGACAAACTTTCTCGATAGATGGTCACGCGGAAACACCAAGAAATGGTTGGGCGGACGCAAAAAGGAGAATTGCCGCTATGGGCGGCATGACAGAAGCGGGCATAGGAGCCGCAAGCCCGTCGCAAGTTCCACAAACCATCGGCTTGGGAACTTGCGTCGCAGCTTTTCACCTGACCCGGCCCTTGCGCAGGCACTCCCTGTCCCCGTAGGTCACGCCGATCCAAACGATCAGAGCAACCCGGCCCCTTGGTCATGCACCACCCTTGTCGGGCGATGCAAACAGAAAGAAGCACGGCGCTTCTTTCTATGGACGTTAAGCCGGTAGACGACAGCGTCGTCAGACCGAACCTAGTACCAATTCGGATCTTTCTTGAGCTGTTCCATCAGCAGCTTTTGCATGCCTTCGTCCGGCTTGCCAAGAAAACGGTAGTCGGCGTGCCGCGTTGGCGATTTGTCCGCGGGCAAGCCCGCCGGGACTTCTACCAACATCGCGTAAGCATCTTCCTTGTCGAAGCTGAAAGCGACGATCAGGCGCTTGTTCAGGCATGTGTCTGCGGTTTCACAGAGCGGCCCGACCAAGTACTTGTCGCCATCCTCCTCAACGGCATTCATTTGTTCAGCACTGCCCGACAGGTTCAACACCCATTCAGGCAGACGCTCTTCCTTCTTGACCACGCTCTGCCAAGTCTCGCGGTACTGCGGGTCCGCACTCAGCAGTTCGTTGGCTCGGGACTGGCCATCATTGGCAGCCAGCACCAAGCCGCTGCCGCCCAACAACAGGGCGGCAGCCAGGGCTTTAAGGGACGAGTTGAACATGCTTAGCCTCGACCACGACGGCCAAAGAAGAAGGAAGCGATGAACATCACCAGGAAGACCACAAACAGAATCTTGGCGATACCCGTGGCGGTGCCCGCGATACCACCGAAGCCCAGGACTGCAGCCACAATGGCGATGATCAGAAATGTGATTGCCCAACTCAACATGGTGATTCTCCTTACGCTTCTTTTAGGGGTAACAGCGGTAGTGCCTGCGGTCGCTCGATTCGAGGACCGTGTATTGCCTAGAACACCCAGCGTTCCTGCGATGGCAGGTCGCCGAGGGTGGAGTCCTGTTCAACCGCCGCCAATTGCGGGGTTGTCACATCGGCGGCAGTGCTGCCGACGGAGCGGAAATGGGTCTGGGTCATCATCGGACGTTCAAACTGCACGACTTGCTGCTGACTCTGCTGCCAATGCGCCAATTGCTGACCGCCAATCAAGGTCACCATCAGGGCCAGGCTGGCAAACAGCCCCTGTTGCAGGCGCAGTGGCGATACACGCAGTTGGGTCAGGCTTTGGCGAGTCATGCTGTATCTCTCCCGCATTCTGATTATTCGTAGATGAAACTCGTATGAGGTGTATTGCAGCCTGCGTGCCAGTTTTTTAACAAAATAAAAACCAATAAAATCAACCAGTTAAAAACAAAAGCGCTTTGACACCACGAGCATCCTGCACGATGCCCCTATCCTTGCCGTGCGAAATGCACGATGGTCACTGGTCGGATCAAGGGATAGGAAGGCAACGTTCGACTGCCGAAGTGGCAAGAGGGAGACAAAAACGCCTCTTGTGGGCGTCTTTGTAAGAAGAAGCGCAGATAGCTGCGCGGTGACGGCTTTAATCAATCAGAATAAACCATGCAACTTGCCCGATTATTCCGGGACTAAACAACATCATTCATTCTTAAGGGAGCGCGGGACAGATGGAATCAGCCAAGGAACTTCAAGGCCGCATTCTTTTAGTGGATGACGAATCCGCGATCCTTCGCACCTTCCGTTACTGCCTGGAAGATGAAGGCTACACCGTAGCCACCGCCAACAGCGCCGCCCAGGCCGATGCCTTGTTGCAACGCCAGGTGTTTGACCTGTGCTTCCTGGACCTGCGCCTGGGCGAAGACAACGGCCTGGATGTACTGGCGCAAATGCGTATCCAGGCGCCGTGGATGCGCGTGGTGATCGTCACGGCCCACTCGGCCGTCGACACCGCCGTGGATGCGATCCAGGCCGGCGCGGCCGACTACCTGGTAAAGCCTTGCAGCCCCGACCAATTGCGCCTGGCCACGGCCAAGCAGCTGGAAGTGCGCCAGCTCTCGGCACGCCTGGAAGCCCTGGAAGGCGCAGTGCGCCAACCCAAGGATGGCCTCGACTCCCATAGCCCGGCGATGATGGTGGTGCTGGAAACCGCACGCCAGGTGGCGGGCACTGATGCCAACATCCTGATTCTCGGCGAGTCCGGCACCGGTAAAGGTGAACTGGCCCGGGCGATCCACGGTTGGAGCAAACGCGCGAAAAAATCCTGCGTCACCATCAACTGCCCATCGCTGACGGCGGAACTGATGGAAAGCGAGTTGTTCGGTCATAGCCGTGGTGCGTTTACCGGCGCCAGCGAAAGCACCCTCGGCCGCGTCAACCAGGCCGATGGCGGCACCTTGTTTCTCGACGAGATCGGCGACTTTCCGCTTACTTTACAACCCAAGTTGCTGCGCTTTATCCAGGACAAGGAATACGAGCGCGTCGGCGACCCGGTGACGCGCCGTGCCGATGTGCGAATCCTCGCCGCAACCAACCTGAACCTGGAAGACATGGTTCGCGACGGCCGTTTCCGCGAAGACCTGCTGTATCGCCTGAATGTCATCACCTTGCACCTGCCGCCCCTGCGCGAACGCAGCGAAGACATCCTGACCCTGGCCGACCGCTTCCTGGCGCGCTTCGTGAAGGAATATGCGCGGCCGGCGCGCGGCTTCAGCGATGAAGCCCGTGAGGCACTGCTCAACTACCGCTGGCCGGGGAACATCCGTGAGCTGCGCAACGTGGTTGAGCGGGCCAGCATCATTTGCCCGCAGGAAAAAGTTGAGATCAGCCACCTCGGCATGGCCGAGCAGCCGACCAACAATGCCCCGCGTATCGGTGCGGCGTTGAGCCTGGATGAACTGGAAAAGGCGCATATCGGCGCCGTGCTGGCCACCAGCGACACCCTGGACCAGGCGGCCCGAACCCTTGGCATTGATGCGTCGACGCTGTATCGCAAACGCAAACAATACAACCTGTGAGCTGTAGCCTATGAAGCTTGCGATGACCCTGCGCACTCGGTTGTTCCTGAGTATTTCCGCGCTGATCACCGTCGCCCTGTTGGGGTTGCTGCTGGGGCTGGTGAGCGTCATGCAAATGGCCAAGACCCAGGAATCGTTGATTCGCAGCAACTTCATCACATTGGACCTGGGGCTCAAGCTTCGGCAGACCCTCGGCGACCAGTTGATGATCATGCTCAATGAACAGCCGAATACCGCTGCGCTGGAGGACTCCAAGCAACGCTATTTCGCCCTGTTGCAGCAAGGTATCGACCACGAACAAAAGGACGCGGTAACCAGCGGTTTTACCCAGGCCAAGACCAATTACCTGAGCTTTCTCGAGGCGTTCGATGAAAAGGAGAATGCTCCGCCGCAACTGCGCAACAACGACGAGCTGACCAAACGCTTCAACATCCTGCGCAACGGCCTGATCGCCGAGCACAAGAAAGCCCTGGATAACATCAACGATACCGAACACAAGTCCCGTGAACGTGCGCTGCTGATTGCCGGCCTGCTGGGCCTGGTCGGGCTGGCCGTGCTGATCATCGGTTTCGTTACCGCCCACGGTATCGCCCGACGCTTTGGCGGGCCGATCGAAGCGCTGGCCAAGGCCGCCGACAAGATCGGCCAGGGCAACTTCGAAGTCACGCTGCCCATTTCATCCGCAGCGGAAATGAACCTGCTGACCCGACGCTTCGGCATCATGGCCGAGGCGTTGCGCCAGCATCAGGCAACCAATGTCGACGAGCTACTCGCCGGGCAACAACGCCTGCAGGCGGTGCTCGACAGCATCGACGACGGCCTGCTGATGATCGACCGCCAGGGTCGCCTGGAACACCTTAACCCGGTGGCACAACGTCAACTCGGCTGGGACGAGAATCGCCTGGGCCAAGGCCTTGGCGACGCCCTGGGCCGCCCGGAACTGGATGAACAACTGCAGCTGGTACTGCGCGGCGGCAATCTGGAGCGCGCACCTGAAGACCTGGAAGTAGAGGTTGAGGGTGAGCTGCGCCTGCTGACGTACAGCCTGACGCCGGTCAGCCATACCCAGGGGCACATTCTGGGCGCGGTGATGGTGCTGCATGACGTTACCGAGCAGCGTGCCTTTGAACGAGTGCGCAGTGAGTTTGTATTGCGCGCGTCCCATGAATTACGCACGCCGGTGACAGGCATGCACATGGCCTTCGGCTTGTTCCGGGAACGGGCGAAGTTTCCTGCGGAGTCGCGCGAAGCGGACCTGCTGGATACGGTCAACGAGGAAATGCAGCGCCTGATGCAGTTGATCAACGACTTGCTCAACTTCTCGCGCTACCAGAATGGCTTGCAGAAACTCACCCTGGGCCCGTGTGACATCAGCGACCTGCTCGAACATGCCCGCGCCCGCTTCGCGGAGCAGGCGAATGCGCAGAACATCGAGCTGCTGGTTGAGGAACAATCCCCGCTACCGAGGTTGCATGCCGATCGAGCGCAGCTGGAAAGGGTGCTCGACAATTTGCTGGGCAATGCCCTGCGGCACACAGCCGACGGTGGGCAGATCCGCTTGCAGGCGCGTCGCCATGGCGAACGGGTGATTGTCAGCGTTGAAGACAACGGTGAAGGCATTGCCTACGGCCAGCAGGGACGAATCTTCGAACCGTTTGTGCAGGTAGGCCGCAAGAAAGGCGGCGCCGGGCTGGGCCTGGCGCTGTGCAAGGAGATCGTGCAATTGCACGGTGGCCGCATGGGGGTGTATTCGCGGCCGGGGCAGGGGACGCAGTTCTACATGGCGTTGCCCCTGTAGGACCAACGCGCCAACCGTTATTGGTGATTCAACGCCCGCAGGATCGCAGCACTTTCGGCATCCGGTGTCCCGTCAAACAGCGACGCCCGGAAATGCATCTGGAACGCGGCCACCACATGCCGCGTCGCCACATCCAGCTCGCCCGTCTGCGGCGTCGGATAGCCCAGCTTCGCCAACTCTTCCTGGAACCAGGTAATGCTCGGCAGATCGGCTGCGTACTGCACCTGGTAACGGGCCACCGCCTTGGCGTCCGGCCACATGCCCAGCCCTTCATCCGCCAGGCGCTTCCAGGGGAACAACGGCCCCGGGTCCAGCTTGCGCAGCGGGGCAATGTCGCTATGGCCGATGATGTTTCGCGGGTCGATGCCGTTGCGTTTGCTGATGTCCTTGAGCAGCACCACCAGTGACTGCACCTGCGCTTCGGAATAGGGATACCAGACGCGGCCCGTCGGCAAATCCCGATAACCCGGGTTCACGATCTCGATCCCGATGGAGCTGGAGTTGAGCCAGGTGCGGCCCATCCATTCACTTTCTCCAGCATGCCAGGCGCGCTGGCTTTCATCCACGAGCTTATAGATGGTGGCCGAGGCGTCATCACCGATCAGGTAATGACTGCTGACCTGGCCATGGGTCAACAGCGCCAGGGAGCGCTCAAGGGACGCCGAGGTGTAGTGCACGACGACAAACTGCACACGATTGTCGTGGTTCACCGACGGATGACTGGTGTCCAGGCGAGGGCCGCTCGCGCAACCGGCGAGCAGGAGAAACAGAAAGGCAGAACACAGAAGTTTCATGGCAGCAAATAGTACGCTTAAGACGATAATGCAACAGTGTAACGTACCGTTTGCTGCCAGGCGGCCAAATGCGATGTTTTAAACAAAATGGAACATTTCCGGTCAGGCCGCCTGCACCTGATTACGCCCCGCCGCCTTGGCACGATATAACGCCTCGTCAGCGCGCTTGAGCGCCAGGTCACTGCGTTCTCCCGGCTGAAACTGCGCCATGCCCATGGACACCGTAATCGTCACCGGCTCGCCCTTGAAGTGAAACGGGCAGGCTTGGATGGCTGCACGCAGGGTTTCACCCACCGCCAACGCATCGGACAGCGACGAGTTGGGCATCAGCAGTACAAACTCTTCACCGCCAAAACGCGCGATGAAGTCGTTCGGCCGCAGGCGTTTGCGAAGCACCGTGGCGATGATTTTCAGCACCTTGTCGCCCGCCAGATGACCATAGCCGTCGTTGATGCGCTTGAAGTGATCGAGGTCCAGCATGGCCAGTGACAGGTTATTTCCACGCTGGTGCCAGGCGTTGACCTCCTGCTCCAGGCGCTCGCTCCAGGCCGCCCGGTTGGGTAGTCCGGTGAGCGGATCGATCAGGGCTTTCTGGCGCTGAACCTCAAGGTGTTCACGGTAGCCCTGAGCCTCTTGCTCCATATTGGCGACCCGTTCGGCCAGGCCCTTGAGCCGTGCAGCCACTTCCTGTTCGCGCTGGTCACGCTGGTGGCGGTGTTCATCCATGGTGCCCAGCAACCCTTCGAGATGGCTCTCCAGCACGTGCTTGAGGCTGTCGAGGTCTGCGGCGTCCTGCATGCTGGTTTGCAAACCATCCACTTGTTCGCGGATCTGGGTATCCAGTTCCCTGGCCGCCGAGCGGCTGTCGGCGTGGCCGTCACTGGCGACCTGCAGGTGCCCCTGGAACGCCTCGAGACGGTCGTTGAGTTGCTTGAGGTAGGCTTCAAACTCGTGCTGGCCGCTGTCGGTGATCGCCAGCATCAACACCGCCAGGTCATCGAGGATCGGCAGCAATTCGTACCAGTTCAATCCGTGGGCCAGGCGTTCACGCATGGCTTCGGCCTGGGGCCGATGGCGCTCGGGCAGCGAGAGGTCTTCCAGTAAGCCGAGCAGGGTATCTTCGATGTGCTTGGCCACCGAACTGTAAGACGGCTCGGGGGTGTCGGGCAGGGCGTAGGCTTGATCCGCTTGCAGCTCGTCTGGGTTCAGCTCTGCCTGCTCGGGCGATTCTTGCGGTTCATCGGCCAGGACCGGGGGCAGGGAAAGACTGCCGATCTCTGTCCGCTCCGGCTCACGGGCCTGCACCTCTGGCACCTCGACCATGGCGGCAAGAGCGCTCTCAAGCTCAACCTCCGCTTCGATCGGTTGCTCGGGTTCTGGCGTTTCGATAATCGTAGCGGGTGCCTCGACGACGGACGGTGTGACCGCGACGGCCGGAACAACAGGCACTGCTTCGCTGACAGCGTCGGTAGCCTCTACTGGCGATACCGGCTCAGGGGGCGACTCGATGGGGGCCGGGACCTTCGGCTGCGGTGCAAAAGCCCGCAGCGCCTGGGCCAGTTCTGCCGATTGCGCCGGCGCTTCAACTTCACCCACCGGCCTGGGCTTTGGCGCAGCAGGCGCCGGAGAAGCCGGGCGGGATGGCGTGGGCGCTTCAACCTCCGGCGTGTCGATTGCGTCCTTGGTGCCAAACAGACGCTGCAACAGCCCCGGGCTCGAACGGCTGGTTTCGCCCTCCGGCTCCAGGTTACTCAGCGCCTGCCCCTGCAGGCCGCTCAGCTCGCTCAGCAACAGCGGGATCTCCCGCGCCTGGCCAACCCGACCGTCCAGCTGCTTGGCGAAAGCCTTCAGCGGGCGACTCACGTCCCGTGGCAAGGGCAGTTTCTGCAACTGAGTGACCAGGGCCGTCAACGCGCTGCCGATCTGGTCAACCCGGGTTTCGCGGCGCTGCTCCGAATCCAGCACGGCCTTTTCCAGGCGCGGCAGCAATGCAGCGAGGGCGGCGTCCATGTCGTCGGTGCGCACCACATCGCGCATTTCCTTCATGCATTGGTCAACCGCTCGGTCGGTCCCTTCTGCCGCCAGGGTGCTGCGCACCAGCCCTCGGCGCAGCAGGTCGAGGCGGGCGGCCCAGCGACGCTCGAGCTTTTCTTGTTGCTCGACGCTTTTAAGGTATTTCTCTTTCCAACGCTGGGCGTCGTCGCTCATGCAAGGGGTCCGCGAGGGCCGGGGCTCAACGCGGGCAATGCATCAGCCGTGAGCGAACCCGGCAGACGAATCTCTACCGCGACGGGCAGGTGATCGGAGATGGGCTGCGCCAGTACCTGCACACTTTCGAGTGTCAGGGTCGGGCTGAGCAGGATGTGATCAAGACAACGTTGCGGTCGCCAGCTGGGAAAGGTGGCTTCGACTTGCGGCGCCAGCAACCCAAGGTCGCGCAACGGGGAATTCTGTAGCAGGTCTGTGGCATGGGTGTTCATGTCACCCATCAGCACCTGGTGTTTGTAGCCGCCAATCAACTCACGGATGTAGGCCAACTGCATGGTTCGGGTTCGAGCCCCCAGTGCGAGGTGCATCATCACCACGACCAATGCTTCCGGCCCTTCGCCGAATCGTACGAGAATTGCACCGCGGCCTTTCGGGCCAGGCAACGGGTGGTCCTCGATCGCCCACGGTTTCAGGCGGCTGAGCACACCATTGCTGTGCTGGCCGAGTTTGCCGAGGTTGCGATTGAGTTGCTGATACCAGTAGGGAAAGGCACCGAGCTGAGCAAGGTGCTCGACCTGGTTGATGTAGCCGGAGCGCAGGCTGCCACCGTCGGCCTCCTGCAGGGCTACCAGGTCAAAATCGCCCAGCAGGTCGCCGATCTTCTGCAGATTACCGGCACGCCCATTGTGGGGCAGCAGGTGCTGCCAGCCACGGGTCAGGTAATGCCGGTATTTCTCGGTACTGATACCCACCTGGATATTGAAACTGAGCAGGCGCAACCGACTGTCAGCCGGCAGGCCCGTGGATTCCAGGTGATGTTCGTTGACCTTCGGGTCATGCAGGCCAACGACACGTTCAGTACCCCAGCGACGCATGACGGGCCCCTTACTTGGCTGCGCGCTCTTTGGCGATCAATTGGTCGGCCACGTTCAGCGCCTGCTCTTCGCCGCCGGCACTGCCGATGTCAAAGCGGTATTTGCCGTTGACGATCAGCGTCGGTACGCCTTGCACGCCGTATTTCTGGGCCAGTTCCTTGTATTGGGCCATCTTGCCCTTCACAGCGAACGAGTTGAATGTCTCCAGGAACTTGGTTTTGTCGACGCCTTGGGTGGCGACGAAATCGGCCATGTCTTCAGGCTTCACAAGGCGCTTGCCTTCTTTCTGGATGGCATTGAAGACAGCCGCGTGAACCTTGTGTTCTACACCCATGGTGTCCAGGGTAATGAACAGCTGGCCGTGGGCGTCCCATGGGCCGCCGAACAGGGCAGGAATACGTTTGAAGTTCACGTCCTGAGGCAGCTTATCGACCCACGGATTGATGACTGGCTCAAAAGCGTAGCAATGCGGGCAGCCATACCAGAACAGCTCCACCACTTCGATCTTGCCCGGTACGGAAACCGGCACAGGATTGGCCAGCTCAACGTAGGTTTTACCGGCTTCAAGCGGCACATTATCGGCAGCTTGTGCGGTCATGCCGAAAAGGCTGGCAGTGACGAGAGCGGCGCTGAGGATCAGATTACGCATGCTTTACTCCTGGACAAATAAAGTCGCCTCACGCGACCTTTGTTGTGACAGGTCTACGCGGGCATGAGTTCGTTAGTGTAACGGCACCGGCCACAAAAAAGGGCAGCCTGGGCCACCCTTTTTATGCTTGCATCGACGGATTAATCGAGCGTTAACGTAGCCGGGGCACTTAGTGCAGGCCCTGGATGTATTGGGACACGGCTTCGATGTCCTTGTTGCTGAGTTTCGCGGCGATGCTCTGCATGATCTTGGTATCGCCGTCGTTGGTGCGATTGCCTTCGCGGAAGTCCGTCAGCTGTTTGCCGATGTACTGGGCATGCTGGCCGCTCAAGTGCGGGAAGCCAGCGGCAGCAAGGCCTGCGCCGTTAGGCGAGTGGCAGCCGAGGCAGGAAGGCATGCCTTTTTCCAGGTTGCCGCCGCGGAACAATTCTTCACCGCGGGCCACCAGTTTCGGATCAGCAGCTCCCACACTGCCTTTCTGGCTGGCAAAATACGCCGCGATATCCGCCAGGTCCTGATCGCTGAGGTTGGTCAACAAGCCGGTCATTTCCAGGACCGTACGCTTGCCATCCTTGATGTCGTGCATCTGCTTGGTCAGGTAACGCTCACCCTGGCCGGCCAGTTTTGGAAAGTTAGGCGCCGGGCTATTACCGTCCGGTCCATGGCAAGCACCACATACGGCGGCTTTCGCCTGGCCAGCAGTGGCGTCGCCTGCGGCATGGGCAACACCGGTGATGCCCAGGGTCAACAGCAGACTCACGATCAGTTTGTTCATCAGCTAATCCAACTACGGCTAAGGGTTAAAGAGTTATGGACCGGGTTCACTCACCATCAACTGAATGACGGCATGGTAATCCTCGGTACTGCAGTCCATGCACAAACCACGCGGCGGCATCGCCTTGAAACCCTGGGTCACGTGTTGCACCAGCGTGTCCATACCTTGAGCCAATCTTGGCTTCCAGGCTGCCTGGTCACCCCGTCCAGGGGCGTTGGGCAGCTGTCCGGCATGGCAGGCCCCGCAAAAGCGGTTGTACACAGCCTCCGGTTCCTGTGTAGCCTGCGCACTGTAAAGTGGCATCAAGAAACCGAAGGCCAGCAGCCACTTGGTCATACATCGACCTTTTCAGGGTTTGAGAGCGTTTTGCGTTCTAATGCGCAATAAAGGTCTATCGCTCCCGTGAACTTCATCCTTCGCTGGGACAAAGCACACACAAAATCTGCGGCATTATATACTGGCGCTACTGAAACGGAAACGACACCGCTTGCCGCACCTATTCCCGGCACCGCCCACATCGGAAAACTCATGCAACTCAAGAATCCCATCCTCGGCCTGTGCCAACAGTCCACCTTCATGCTCAGCGCCGCCAAAGTCGACCAATGCCCCGATGACGAAGGCTTCGAAGTCGCATTCGCCGGCCGCTCCAACGCCGGCAAGTCCAGCGCGCTGAACACCCTGACCCACGCCAGCCTGGCCCGCACCTCGAAAACCCCGGGGCGCACACAGCTCCTCAACTTCTTCAAGCTAGACGATGATCGGCGTCTGGTCGACCTGCCGGGCTACGGTTATGCAAAAGTACCTATCCCGCTGAAGCTGCACTGGCAGCGTCACCTCGAAGCGTATCTGGGTGGCCGGGAGAGTTTGAAGGGTTTGATTCTGATGATGGACATCCGTCATCCAATGACCGACTTCGACCTGTTGATGCTCGATTGGGCCGTCGCCAGCGGCATGCCGATGCACGTCCTGCTGACCAAGGCCGACAAGCTGACCTACGGCGCAGCGAAAAACACCCTGCTCAAAGTGCAGGCGGAAATCCGTAAGGGTTGGGGTGATGCGGTGACTATCCAGTTGTTCTCGGCGCCAAAACGCATGGGCCTGGAAGATGCCTACACTGTATTGGCAGGTTGGATGGAACTGGCTGACAAGGGTTCGGAAGCCGCCGAGTAAAAACTCGGGGCAAAAAAAACCCCGGACTTCGTATGGGGAGGGGAAGTTCGGGGTCCAAGTTCCGGACCGCTAGGGCGGGGTCCAGATATCTGCCAACACTTAACACAACATAGGAGCATTGAAGGGCTTCACCACCCATTCAGTAACTCTGAGTAGCAATTCACGGGTTAAGTTCCGGCACGTTCAAAAAACTATTGGAAATAACCCGCCGCGTTTTCCGATCTAAAGCGCTGCCGCGGCATGATGCCGCGGCCCAGGCCCCAGGCTTAGTGCGCTTCGTCCCAGTTGTCGCCCACGCCGACGTCTACCACCAGCGGCACATCCAGCTTTGCCGCCTCGCTCATGTGTTCACGAATCCTCGCGCTGACTTCAGCCACCAGGTCCTCACGCACCTCCAGCACCAATTCATCGTGCACCTGAAGGATGACCTTGGCGTCCAGGCCCGAGTCCGTCAGCCAGTTGTCGACCTTGACCATGGCCTTCTTGATGATATCGGCCGCAGTGCCCTGCATCGGCGCGTTGATTGCCGTACGCTCGGCGCCAGCACGCTCCTGAGGCTTGTTGGAATTGATCTCCGGCAGGTACAGGCGGCGCCCGAACAGGGTTTCCACATAACCCTGATCAGCCGCCTGGGCACGGGTGCGCTCCATGTACTCGCGCACCCCCGGGTAACGGGCGAAGTACACATCGATATAAGCCTTGGCGGTCTTGGTGTCGACGCCGATGTCCTTGCCCAGCTTCTGGGCGCCCATGCCGTAGATCAGGCCAAAGTTGATCGCCTTGGCACTGCGACGCTGATTGGACGTGACCTCAGCCAACTCAACCTTGAACACCTCGGCCGCCGTGGCGGTGTGCACGTCCAGGTCGTCGCGGAACGCATTCAGCAAGCCTTCGTCCTTCGATAAATGCGCCATGATGCGCAGCTCGATCTGCGAGTAGTCCGCCGCCAGCAGCTTGTAGCCCTTGGGCGCGACAAATGCCTGGCGGATACGCCGGCCTTCAGCGGTACGCACCGGAATGTTCTGCAGGTTTGGATCGCTGGAGGACAGGCGCCCGGTTGCTGCTACGGCCTGGTGATAGGAGGTGTGTACGCGACCGGTGCGCGGGTTGATCTGCTCCGGCAAACGGTCGGTGTAGGTGCTTTTCAACTTGCTCATGCTGCGGTACTGCATCAGCACTTTCGGCAGTGGGTAGTCGTCTTCAGCCAATTTGGCCAAGACTTCCTCGGCCGTCGAGGCCTGGCCCTTGCCGGTCTTCTTCAACACCGGCAACCCGAGTTTCTCGTAGAGAATCGCACCCAACTGCTTGGGCGAGCCCAGGTTGAATTCCTCGCCGGCGATTTCATACGCCTGGCGCTCGAGATCGACCATCTTGTTGCCCAGCTCGATGCTCTGGATGCCCAGCAAGGCGGCATCCACCAGGGCGCCCTGGCGCTCAATGCGCGCCAGCACGGGCACCAGCGGCATCTCGATGTCGGACAATACGCTGGCCAGGGTAGGAATAGCGGCAAGCTGCTTGTGCAGTTCCTGGTGCAAACGCAGGGTCACATCCGCGTCTTCCGCCGCGTAAGGGCCGGCTTGCTCCAGGGCAATCTGGTCAAAGGTCAGCTGTTTGGCGCCTTTGCCGGCGATGTCCTGGAAGCTGACGGTGTCGTGGTCCAGGTACTTCTTCGCCAGGCTGTCCATGTCGTGGCGCGTCGCCACGGAGTTCAGCACATAGGATTCAAGCATGGTGTCGAAGGCAATGCCGCGCACGGTGATGCCGTGTGCCGGGTCACCACCGATGGCGCAGTTGGCCAGGATGTTCATGTCGAACTTGGCGTGCTGGCCGACCTTGAGTTTTTCCGGGTCTTCGAGCAACGGCTTCAGGGCCAGCAGCACGGTGTCCCGATCCAGCTGTTCCGGCGCGCCGATGTAGGAGTGGGTCAGCGGAATGTAGGCTGCTTCATGGGCCTGCACGGCAAACGACACACCCACCAGTTGCGCTTTCTGCGCGTCGATCCCGGTGGTCTCGGTATCGAAGGCGAACAGCTTGGCGTCGTTGAGCTTCTTCAGCCAGACATCGAACTGGGCCTGGGTGAGGATGGTTTCGTACACCGGCTCCACAGAAACCGGCGCGACCACCTCAACCGCTTCCTCGGCGACCGCGGCCGAAGGAGCAGCGCTCAACTCGACGCGCTTGGCATCGCGTTGAATCTCGTCAATCCAGCTCTTGAACTCCAGCAGCGTATACAGCTCCAGCAGCTTCTCGCGATCCGGCTCGATCAGGTGCAAATCATCCAGGCCCACGTCCAGCGGCACGTCGATCTTGATCGTCGCCAGCTCGTAGGACAGGAACGCACTCGCCTTATGCTCTTCCAGTTTGGCAACCAGGGTCTTGGCACCACGAATCGGCAAGGTCGGCACGATATCGAGCTGCTCGTAGAGCTCTTTCAAACCTCCATTTACACCAACCAACAGGCCGGAAGCCGTCTTCGGACCAATGCCCGGAACGCCCGGGATGTTGTCGGACGAATCGCCCATCAACGCGAGGTAATCGATGATCTGCTCGGGAGCGACACCGAATTTCTCCTTCACGCCCTCAACGTCCATGGCGCTACCGGTCATGGTGTTGACCAAGGTAATGTGCCCGTCGACCAGCTGCGCCATGTCCTTGTCGCCGGTGGAAATCACCACCGGACGGTCGGCGGCCGCGCTGCTGCGGGCCAGGGTGCCGATCACGTCGTCCGCTTCGACGCCTTCGACGCACAGCAGCGGGAAGCCCAGGGCGATCACGCTCTGGTGCAGCGGCTCGATCTGCACGCGCATGTCATCGGGCATGCTCGCGCGGTTGGCCTTGTATTCGGCGTACAGCTCATCGCGAAATGTCCCGCCCTTGGCGTCGAACACTACCGCGAACGGGCTGTTCGGGTATTGCCTGCGCAGGCTTTTGAGCATGTTCAACACGCCCTTGACCGCGCCGGTAGGCAGGCCTTTGGAAGTGGTGAGCGGCGGCAGCGCGTGAAAGGCGCGGTACAGGTAAGAAGAACCGTCCACCAGGACGAGGGGGGCTTGGCTCATGAGCAGGATCAACCTTTTCGGCGGGTCAGGCGCTAGAATAGCCGGACCAATGACGACAAAGGGACAAGGTTATCATGCGTACAGTAAATCGCCTGTTGTTGACCGGCTTGATTGCACTCACTCCGATGGTGGCCATGGCGGCAGATACTGCCCCTTCGGGCGACCCGGAAGTCACCATTCGCACGGAAGGCGACAAGACCATTCAGGAATACCGCCAGAATGGTTTCCTGTACGCGATCAAGGTGACCCAGAAAGGCTTTCCGCCTTACTTCCTGGTGCGCGCGGACGGAACCGATGCGAACTTCATCCGC
Source organism: Pseudomonas sp. P7758 (assembly GCF_013386485.1). Classification (NCBI taxonomy): domain Bacteria; kingdom Pseudomonadati; phylum Pseudomonadota; class Gammaproteobacteria; order Pseudomonadales; family Pseudomonadaceae; genus Pseudomonas; species Pseudomonas sp. P7758. The sequence continues at coordinate 41,651 of NZ_JACARS010000007.1, forward strand.
TCTGACCAGCCGGATATGCTGATCCCGTCATGGAAGATCTTCGAATGGAAATGATTTCTTAACTTTAATCGGCGCTGCTCCCCGCAGCGCCCGTAACGGCAGTTTTAACCATGTCTGTGTTCACCCCCCTGGCTCGGCCCGAGCTGGAAACCTTTCTTGCCCCTTACGGGCTCGGCCGCCTGCTTGATTTCCAGGGGATTGCCGCTGGTAGTGAAAACACCAATTTCTTCATCAGCCTGGAACAGGGCGAATTTGTCCTGACCCTGGTCGAACGCGGCCCCGTGCAGGAAATGCCGTTCTTCATCGAACTGCTGGACGTGCTCCACGACGCTGATTTGCCAGTGCCTTACGCCCTGCGTACCACCGACGGCGTGGCCTTGCGCGAGTTGGCGGGCAAACCGGCGCTGCTGCAACCGCGCCTGGCGGGCAAGCACATCAAGGACGCCAACGCCCAGCATTGCGTGCAAGTGGGCGAATTGCTCGGGCACCTGCACCTGGCCACCCAAGGCGAGAAGGTGTTGGAACGCAAGACCGATCGCGGGCTGGACTGGATGCTCAGCGAAGGCGCGCAACTGATTTCGCACCTCGACGCGGAACAACGCGGCCTGTTGCAAGCGGCGCTGGATGAGATCGAGGCGCACAAGGCGCAGATCCTCGCGCTGCCCCGGGCAAACATCCACGCCGACCTGTTTCGCGACAACGCGATGTTCGAAGGCACGCACCTGACCGGGCTGATCGACTTCTACAACGCCTGCTCGGGGCCGATGCTGTACGACGTGGCGATCGCCCTGAACGACTGGTGCTCGGACGCCGACGGCGTGATCGACGGCCAACGGGCGCGGGCGTTGCTGGGGGCTTATGCGGGCTTGCGACCGTTTACCGCCAAGGAAGCGGAGCTGTGGCCGACCATGCTGCGTGTGGCCTGTGTGCGGTTCTGGCTGTCACGCCTGATTGCGGCGGAATCGTTCGCCGGGCAGGACGTGCTGATTCACGACCCGCGCGAGTTTCAGGTGCGCCTGGCGCAACGCCAGCAGGTCAAGACCCCGCTGCCGTTCGCGCTGTAAAGATTGTACGCGATCAAAATGTGGGAGCGGGCTTGCTCGCGAATGTGGAGTTTCAGTCACCAGATGCGCTGACTGATCCACCGCATTCGCGAGCAAGCCCGCTCCCACAGTGGTTATGCGGCGTCTATCAGAGCGACTCCAGGCACCCAGCCAGGTCATTCCCCAGCTTCTCCAGCACCTGCTCATACCCCTGGGCGGAGGCCGGCGTGTAGCCGCCCAACGCATCCAGCTCCGCCAGCTTCACCGGCAAACCCGCCACCAGCGTTTCCGCAAGGCGCGGGCGCAACGGCGGCTCGCTGAACACACAAGTCTTGCCCACTTCCTGCAAACGCGTACGCATCGCTGCCACATGCTGGGCACCCGGCTGCACTTCTGCGGCCACACTGAACACCCCGGTGTGCTTGAGGCCGTAGGCATCTTCGAAGTAATCGAAGGCTTCATGGAACACGAAGTACGGCTTGCCGGCGACGTCCGCCATACGTGCCTTCAAGCGCGCGTCCAGTGCATCCATACGGCCATCAAAGGCCTTCACGTTGCTCTGGTAACGCTCGGCGTTCGCCGGGTCGGCAGCGCTGAGATCCGCCGCCATGCGGTTCGCAATCACCCGGGCGTTGACCGTCGACAGCCACAAATGCGCATCCAGGCTGCCAGGGCGATGGTCATGATCATGTTCGTCGGCATCTTCAGCATGGGAGTGGCTATCTTCGGCGAACCGACGCAGTTTCATTCCTGGAAGGTCCTGCACCGCCACCGTCGGCAAGCTGCGGCCTTTCAAGACACGCGGCAGAAAGCTTTCCATGTCCGGGCCGATCCAATACAGCAGGTCCACCGACTGCACGCGCCGTACGTCGGAAGGGCGCAACGCATAGTTATGCGGCGAAGCGCCCGGCGGCAGCAATACCTCGGGAATCGCCACGCCATCCTGCACAGCAGCAGCAATCAGTTGTAACGGTTTGATACTGGTCAGCACCCGAACCTCCGCCTGAGCGGCACCGGCAAGCAGCAAACTGGTGACAAATACGACAAAAACGGGAAAAAGTCTGGACACGATGACCACTCAAGGAGGCAGGAACAGGTAACATAATAACGTCTCTCACAAATATCTGTCGCCGCTCATGCCTAAAACACCGCTTGCCAGCCGTCCCCATGACCACTCTCACTGCGTGCACAGCGCACTGTCAGAGGCCGACGCACTGTGCGCGCGCCAAGGGCTGCGCCTGACCGCCCTGCGTCGCCGGGTGCTGGAGCTGGTGTGGCAAAGCCACAAGCCGCTGGGTGCCTACGACATCCTCGGCGTGCTCAGCGAGCAGGACGGCCGCCGCGCCGCGCCGCCCACGGTTTACCGCGCGCTGGACTTCCTGCTGGACAACGGCCTGGTGCACCGCATCTCATCGCTCAACGCCTTTGTCGGCTGCAACCACCCGGAACACGCGCACCAGGGCCAGTTCCTGATTTGCCGCGAGTGCCACGCCGCCATCGAACTTGAGCAAAAAAGCATCAGCGACAGCATCATCAAGAGCGCCGGCGACGTCGGCTTCAAGGTCGAAGGGCAAACCGTCGAAGTCGTCGGTGTGTGCTCGGGCTGCCAGGGGGCTTGATGAGCACTGCGTTAATCCGCCTGGAGCAGGTCGGGGTCACGTTCGCCGGGCAAAACGTGCTGGACAACATCGCCCTGAGCGTCGAGCCAGGTCAGATCGTCACGCTGATCGGCCCCAACGGTGCCGGCAAGACCACCCTGGTGCGCGCCGTACTCGGCCTGCTCAAGCCCGACAGCGGCAGCGTGTGGCGCAAGCCGAGGCTGCGGGTCGGCTACATGCCGCAGAAACTGCATGTGGACCCGACCTTGCCCCTCTCGGTGCTGCGCTTCCTGCGCCTGGTGCCCGGTGTCGACCGTGCCCGCGCACAGTCCGCCCTCAAGGAAGTGGGCGCCGAACAGGTGATCGACAGCCCGGTGCAAAGCATCTCCGGCGGCGAAATGCAGCGAGTGCTGCTGGCCCGCGCCCTGCTGCGCGAGCCGGAATTGCTGGTACTGGATGAACCCGTACAGGGCGTCGACGTCGCCGGCCAGGCCGAGCTGTACAGCCTGATCACCCGCCTGCGGGACCGCCATGGTTGCGGCGTGCTGATGGTCTCCCACGACCTGCACCTGGTGATGAGCACCACCGACCAGGTGGTGTGCCTCAATCGTCACGTGTGCTGTTCCGGCCACCCGGAACAGGTCAGCGGCGATCCGGCTTTTGTCGAGCTGTTCGGCAAGAACGCCCAGAGCCTGGCGATCTACCACCACCATCACGACCACGCCCATGACCTGCATGGCGCCGTAGTCGATGACTCCACCGCATCCCACACCCACGTTCATGGAGATAGCTGCAAGCATGGCTGATTTTCTGCTCTACGCCCTGCTGGCAGGCTTGGCTCTGGCGCTGGTGGCGGGCCCACTGGGCTCGTTCGTGGTCTGGCGGCGCATGGCCTATTTTGGCGACACCCTGTCCCACGCTGCGCTGCTGGGCGTGGCCATGGGATTTCTGCTGGATGTGAGCCCGACCATTGCCGTCACCGTCGGCTGCCTGCTGCTGGCTGTGCTGCTGGTGACCCTGCAACAGCGTCAGCCTCTGGCCTCCGATACCCTGCTGGGCATCCTGGCCCCAAGCACCTTGTCCCTGGGCCTGGTGGTGCTGAGCTTCATGCATGAAGTGCGCATCGACCTGATGGCCTACCTGTTCGGCGACCTGCTGGCGATCAGCCCCACCGACCTGGCGTGGATTCTAGGCGGCAGCGCGGCAGTGCTGGTGCTGCTGGTGACGCTGTGGCGCCCGCTGCTGGCGATCACCGTTCACGAAGAACTGGCCACCGTCGAAGGCTTGCCCGTGGCGGCGCTGCGCATGACCCTGATGCTGCTGATCGCCGTGGTGATCGCTGTCGCGATGAAGATTGTCGGCGTATTGTTGATCACATCGCTGCTGATCATCCCGGCTGCTGCGGCCCAGCGTCACGCCCGCTCGCCGGAGCAAATGGCGCTCGGCGCCAGCCTTCTGGGGATGCTCGCGGTGTGTGGTGGCCTGGCGCTGTCCTGGTTCAAGGACACCCCGGCCGGGCCGTCGATTGTGGTCACGGCGGCCGCCCTGTTTCTGCTGAGTTTTGTCCTGCCCCGTCGTGGGGTGTAGACTTGCTCGCTTTTTGCGCAATTAGAGAGTCGCAGGAATGAAGCTGTTCAACGCCCGTTATCTGCTCCTTGCCGCATTTTCCTTGCTGCTGGGCGCCTGCCAAAGCACCCCGCCCGCCGCCCCCCAGGCGCCGGACGCACGTGCTGCGGCCATCGCACAGCTGGAGCAAAACCTCGCCAGCAGTGAACTGGCCACCGCCGAAGACGAGCTGGCCGCCTTGCAGGCCCAGTCGCCCAACGACCCGGCGCTGGAGCCTTATCAGCGCCAACTGGCCGAAGCCTATTTGCAGCGCAGCCAGATCGTCCTGCAAAAGGGTGATGTCAACGCTGCCGCGACGGCTCTGAGCCGCGCACGGGCATTGATGCCCAAGGCTCCGGCGCTGACCGGTGGCGTCAACAGTGCGATCGCCCATGCCCGTAAAGTCGAGCTGGACAAAGCCGAGGCCGCCCTGAAAGCCGCCGAAGCCAAGCCGCCGGCCAAGGTCATCGACCCGGCAGCGCCAAGCACTACGGTTGCGCTGAACCTCACCGATATCGAGGCGCTGCGCCATCAACTGGATGAGATCGCCACCGATGTGGTGAATTACCAGTGCGATGTGAGCATCCAGGCACCGCGCACCGAAGATTACCCATGGCTGGCCACGTTGCTGACCAAACGGGTGAAGCGCATCGATTCGGGGTATGACCTGAAGATTCACCGGCAGATCCTGAAGAAGGTTCCGGCGCAGGTCGTGCTGATTCCGCGTAAGACTGAATAACGCCATTCGCGAGCAAGCCCGCTCCCACATTTAACCGAGTTCCAACTTTGGAATGCGGTCAAATGTGGGAGCGGGCTTGCTCGCGAAAGCGGTCTAACAAACAACCAATAGCTTAAGCCGGAACAGCTTTAGCCTTCGGCTCCCGATCCCAGACCCGATGCTGGGCAATCGCCGCAAAAAACGCCTTAAACGCCTTCGCGTCGCCGCCCACAATCAAGCCCGCATCCGCCTCAAGCTTCAGCACATCCAGCAACTGCTTCGCCTCACCGGCCAGGGCAATTGCTTTCAAGTGCTTGTAGGCCTCCAGCAGGTAATGCAACGCCACACCATCAGCGCTCAACGCCTGAACCGACTTGGCGCCACCCGGCACAAACACCGCATCGAACGCCACCGAAGGCAAGCCTTCCATGGAAGCATCCACCGGCAGGCTCTTGCCATCCGCCGTCGTTACCGGCGCCGAGGTAGGCCCCAGCAACTTCGCATGCGCACCTGCGGCCTCAAGCGCCTTCTTCAAGGCATCAATCTCCGCACCATCAACACCGTTCGCCGCCAGAATCGCCACCTTGCGGGTCTTGATATCACCCGACAGCAAATTGGCCTGGCTCAACGCTGGCGAGCGTTCCGGAGACGTCTTGCGCTCTGGCACCGTACCTTTAGTCGGTGCTGGCAAGCCCAGGTTCTGCGCCACACGCTTGGCCAGTTCCAAGTCGATGTTGGCGAGGATCTCGTTCACCTGGCGAGCGCGAATAAACTCACGCTCCACCTTGCCCAGTTCAAAGCTGTAGGCGGCGATGATGTGCTCCTGCTCGTGCTTGCTCATGCTGCGGAAAAACAGGCGCGCCTGAGAGAAGTGATCACCGAACGACTCGCTGCGCTCACGGATCTTGTGGGCATCAATACGCTCCGGATACGTCTCAAAACCACCGTCCTGCGCCGCAGGCGGAGTTTCTTTCGGCCAGCCGCCATCAATCGAGTTCGGCTCGTAGGACGCGCGGCCCTTGTCTATGGTGGTGCGGTGCATGGCATCGCGCTGGCCGTTATGGAACGGCGCTACCGGACGGTTGATCGGCAACTCGTGAAAGTTCGGCCCGCCGAGTCGGCTGATCTGCGTATCGGTGTAGGAAAACAGACGGCCCTGCAGCAGCGGGTCATTGGAGAAGTCGATGCCCGGCACGATATGCCCCGGGCAGAACGCCACTTGCTCGGTCTCGGCAAAGTAGTTGTCCGGGTTGCGGTTGAGCACCATCTTGCCCAGCGGCGTGATAGGCACCAGCTCTTCGGGGATCAGCTTGGTCGGGTCGAGAATATCGAAGTCGAACTTATGCTCGTCTTCTTCGGCGATGATCTGCACGCCCAATTCCCATTCCGGGTAATCGCCACTTTCAATGGATTCCCACAGGTCACGACGGTGGAAGTCCGTGTCTTTGCCCGCCAGCTTCTGCGCCTCGTCCCACACCAGGGAGCAGGTGCCGACGGTAGGCCGCCAGTGGAATTTGACGAAGTTGGATTTGCCCTCGGCGTTCACCAGGCGGAAGGTGTGCACGCCAAACCCCTGCATGGTTCGCAGGCTTTTCGGGATCGCCCGGTCAGACATGGCCCAGATCACCATGTGCGCCGACTCCGGCTGCAGCGAGACAAAATCCCAGAACGTATCGTGGGCTGAGCCGCCGGTAGGAATCTCGTTGTGGGGCTCAGGTTTTACCGCATGCACGAAGTCAGGAAACTTGATCGCGTCCTGAATGAAAAACACCGGCATGTTGTTACCCACCAGGTCGAAGTTGCCCTCGTCGGTGAAGAACTTCACGGCAAAGCCACGCACGTCACGCACGGTATCGCCGGAGCCGCGTGGGCCCTGAACCGTGGAAAAGCGCGCAAATACCGGGGTTTTATGTTCCGGGTTACGCAGGAACCCGGCCTTGGTCAGCGCCGAATGATTTTCATAGGTCTGGAAATAGCCGTGGGCACCGGTACCCCGGGCATGGACGATGCGTTCCGGGATCCGCTCATGGTCAAAGTGCGTGATTTTTTCACGCATGATGAAGTCTTCCAGCAGCGAAGGACCACGGGAGCCGACCTTCAAGCTGTTCTGGTTATCGGAAACCTTCACGCCCTGATTGGTGCGCAGCGCCTGGCCCGTCGCGTCGGAGCGGAATGTTTCCAGGCTTTGCAGCTTGGCGTTGGTGTTGCCACGGTCCAGAGTGTCGGTACCCGCAAGTTCGCTCTTGGGCGGGGTAACTGGCTTTTTAGTACTCATCAGACAAAAACTCCTCGTTTGCGTAGGCCAGAGCTATCCCCGGCTCTTCTTGAGCAAAACCCCAGGCACGGCACCTGGGAGTTTCGAGTTGCTTATGTAGTGACTGACACGGTTTTGTACCGTTCCTTTTTTATGACCTTTGATCGCGTTATTGCCAAATCGCTGGTCGGATGAGAAATAAATGCTAAGAAACGCTATACGGACAGGCTAAAATGCGCGCCCGGCTAACCGCTGATCCCTTTTTAATGCGCCCCACAAGGTTCGCTACGTGATCGAGTTTCATAACGTCCATAAAACCTACCGGGTCGCCGGTAAGGATATCCCCGCACTGCATCCCACCAACCTGCGCGTCGAAAATGGCCAGGTGTTTGGTCTGATCGGCCATTCCGGTGCGGGAAAAAGTACTTTGCTGCGTCTGATCAACCGCCTGGAGCAACCCAGCGGCGGCCAGATCAAGGTCGATGACGAAGAAGTCACCGCCCTCGACGCCAACGGCCTGCGCCGTTTCCGGCAACAGGTCGGGATGATCTTCCAGCACTTCAACCTGCTGGCATCCAAGACCGTTGCCGACAACGTGGCGCTGCCGCTGACCCTCGCGGGCGAACTTTCCCGCAAGGAAATCGACCTGCGCGTGGCCGAATTGCTGGCCCGGGTCGGCCTGTCCGACCACGCCAAGAAGTACCCGGCGCAGTTGTCGGGCGGCCAGAAGCAGCGCGTCGGCATCGCCCGCGCCCTGGCCACCAAGCCGAAAATCCTGCTATGCGACGAAGCCACCAGCGCCCTCGACCCGCAGACCACGGCCTCGGTCCTGCAACTGCTGGCCGAGATCAACCGCGAGCTGAAGCTGACCATCGTGCTGATCACCCATGAAATGGACGTGATCCGCCGCGTGTGCGACCACGTGGCCGTGATGGACGCCGGCGTGATCGTCGAGCAAGGCACCGTCGCCGACGTATTCCTGCACCCCAAGCACCCGACCACCAAGCGCTTCGTGCAGGAATCCGAGCAAGTCGACGAAGGCGAACAGCGCGATGACTTCGCCCATGTACCGGGGCGCATCGTGCGCCTGACGTTCCAGGGCGAAGCGACCTACGCGCCGCTGCTGGGTACCGTCGCCCGCGACACGGGTGTGGACTACAGCATCCTCGCCGGTCGTATCGACCGCATCAAAGACATTCCCTACGGGCAACTGACCCTCGCCGTCACCGGCGGTGACATGGAGGCCGCCTTCGCCGCCTTCACCGCGGCAGACGTCCATATGGAGGTGCTGCGCTAATGGAAATCCTCTTGAGCTTTTTCTCGAACATCGACTGGTCGGAAATCCTGCTCGCCACCGGCGACACCATGACCATGCTGTTCGGCTCGCTGCTGTTCACCGTATTGCTGGGCTTGCCGTTGGGCGTGCTGCTGTTCCTGTGCAGCCCGCGTCAGCTGTTCGAGCAAAAGAATGTTTATGCGCTGTTGTCGCTGGTGGTGAACATCCTGCGTTCGCTGCCGTTCATTATCCTGTTGATCGTAATGATCCCGTTCACGGTGCTGATCACCGGCACCTCGCTGGGTGTTGCCGGTGCAATTCCGCCACTGGTGGTAGGTGCCACGCCGTTCTTTGCGCGCCTGGTGGAAACCGCGCTGCGTGAAGTGGACCGCGGGATTATCGAAGCGACCCAGGCCATGGGCGCGACCACTCGCCAGATCATTACCAACGCGTTGCTGCCCGAAGCCCGCCCCGGCATCTTCGCGGCGATTACGGTGACGGCGATTACACTGGTTTCCTACACGGCCATGGCCGGTGTAGTGGGTGCCGGTGGCCTGGGTGACTTGGCGATCCGCTTCGGTTATCAGCGCTTCCAGACCGACGTGATGGTGGTCACCGTGGTGCTGCTGCTGATCCTGGTACAAATTCTGCAAACCGTCGGCGACAAGCTGGTGGTGCACTTTTCTCGAAAATAACGGCTATTGCCGGCGTTAAGCCGGCCAATTCCCGAACAAGGAGCTTGTTGAATGAAAAAACTACTGGTTGCTTTCGCCGCCGTTGCCGCGTTCTCCGCCCACGCCGCCGAAACCCTCACCGTGGCCGCGTCCCCGGTGCCGCACGCTGAAATCCTCGAATTCGTGAAGCCGGCTCTGGCCAAGGAAGGCGTGGACCTGCAGGTCAAAGTCTTCACCGACTACGTTCAGCCAAACGTACAGGTAGCCGAAAAGCGCCTGGACGCCAACTTCTTCCAGCACCAGCCGTACCTGGATGAGTTCAACAAAGCCAAGGGCACTCACCTGGTGAGCGTTGGCGCTGTGCACCTGGAGCCTCTGGGCGCCTACTCCAGCAAGTACAAGAAGCTGGAAGACCTGCCAAGCGGCGCCAACGTCGTGATCCCGAACGACGCCACCAACGGCGGCCGTGCGCTGTTGCTGCTGGCCAAGCACAACCTGATCACCCTGAAGGACCCGACCAACATCCTGTCGACCATCAAGGACATCACTGAAAACCCGAAAGGCCTGAAATTCCGCGAACTGGAAGCCGCCACCCTGCCGCGCGTGCTGACCCAGGTCGACCTGGCGCTGATCAACACCAACTACGCCCTGGAAGCCAAGCTGGACCCCTCCAAGGACGCACTGGTGATCGAAGGCAACGACTCGCCTTACGTGAACATCCTGGTGACCCGCGAAGACAACAAGGATTCGGACGCGGTGAAGAAGCTGGTAGCAGCCCTGCACACCCCGGAAGTGAAAGCGTTCATTCTTGAGAAGTACAAAGGCGCGATCCTGCCGGCGTTCTGATCCAAGGCCGAAACCCTGATCGAAAAAGCGGACGCAGAGCGTCCAGTGCGGCATTCCCACGCAGAGCGTGGGAACGATCCAAACCAATGTGGGAGCGGGCTTGCTCGCGAAGGCGGTGGTTCAGTCGATACATCTGTTGA
>NZ_JACARS010000070.1:0-9978 GCF_013386485.1 Pseudomonas sp. P7758
GACACACCGCATTCGCGAGCAAGCCCGCTCCCACATTTGTTCGATGTTGTCTTGATGAATGAGTTACGGCTGCTGACGCGTCGCCGCCAACACGATCTCACGAATGCACACATGCTGCGGCTGCTGGTAGGCATAGGCAATCGCCGAAGCCACATCATCGGCGCTCAGCACGGTGCCGCCCATGTCCTGTTTCCACGCCTGGTAGCCGGTCTTGATGGCTTCGTCGGTGGTGTGGCTCAGCAGTTCGGTTTCCACCGCGCCCGGCGCAATGGTGATCACACGCACATTGTGCGGCGACATTTCTTCCCGCAGGTTTTCCGAAATTCCATGCACGGCGAACTTGGTGCCTACATAGGCGACGTGGTTGGGGAAGGTCTTGCGCCCGGCCACCGAGCTGACGTTGATGATGGTGCCACCCTTGCGCTTGACCATGCTGCCGGCCACCGCATGGATGCCGTTCAGCAGGCCCTTTACGTTGACGTCGAGCATCTGCTCCCACTGTGCCGGGTCCTGTTCGCTGACCGCGCCCAGCAGCATCACGCCGGCATTGTTGATGAGTGCATCGGCCGGGCCGAATTGCGCTTCGGCTTCTTTCACCGCCGCCACCAGCGCAGCGCGGTCGGTGATGTCGACACCGCGACTCAGGGTGTTCGGCAGCGCCAGGGCATTCAGCCGGTCGATGCGGCGGGCCAGCAGCAACAGCGGGTGGCCGGCGGCCGATAGCAAGCGCGCAGTCGCTTCGCCAATGCCCGAACTGGCACCGGTGATGATGATCAATGGCTTGCTCATGGTGGAACTCCTGAAATAAGAAAAACAAATAACTGAACGTGGAGCGCAGTATATTTAGCCCTCGGCTGGCTGAAAAATGCCTTATTCCTCTGTCTGTCATCGGTATTAACTATGGATGTGCGTCATCTCAAGGCGTTTCTCGCGGTATTCGAGGAACGCAATATCACCGCCGCCGCCCAGCGCCTGTTCATCAGCCAGCCGACGTTGTCGGTGACTATCAAGCAACTGGAAGAAGAACTGGGCGTGGCGCTGTTTCTGCGCCAGCCTCGTGGGGTCGAGGTCAGTGACGAGGCGCGGGTGCTGTACCCGCAAGCCCGGCGCATGGTGGCCGAGGCCGATGCGTTGAGCCGCTTGTTTCGCGGGCGCGAAAACCGCATCGCCCTGGAACTGGGTGTGGAAGGCGATATTGCCGACAGCCAGATCGAAACTTTCCTGCGCATGGCGCACCAGGGCCTGCCGGGTTTGCTGCTGACCTTGCAGGAAGGCTGCGAAGGAGAAGGGCGCCTGGCGGTAGAGGAAATGTGCTGCGAGGACGAATTATTCCTGCCGCTTTGGGAAGAGTCCTACGTGATGGCACTGCCGATTGCGCACCCGATGGCGGCGGGCGGCAAGGAGCAGGCCTGGGCGCCGATCGAAGACTGGATCACCTGCCCGCAGCATGATTCCCACCAACGGCTGATGGCCTTGTACGGCCGCTCGCCCCAGGCGGTGGCCGGGCATGCCGGTTCGTTGACCCAGGCATTGCACATGGTGGCGGCCGGTGTGGGCGTGGCGATGTTGCCGCAGTCGCTGGCGGCGGAGCGGGCCGGGGTGGTGATTCGCCCTTGGCACCTGCCGGCACCGACGCGCCGGGTGGGGTTGTGCTTTGCCGCCCAGGCCCTGGAGTTGCCGGCGTTGCGGGCCTTGCATGAGTATTTCCAGAACAACCGCCCGCCGCAGATTGAAGCCGCCTGACGGCGCCTTTGAATTCACCGCAAATTCAATGTAGGAGCTGGCTTGCCTGCGATAGCGGTGGTGACTGACACACCGCTATCGCAGGCAAGCCAGCTCCCACATTTGATCTTCATCGTTGCGAATAGTGTGTTCCGCCGTTATTCCAGCATCTTGCCCAGCAGCCAACTGCCGGCCGGGCCGGGCGGATGCTGGCGTGACCACAACGCGTCCACCGCCACCGAGCGCGGCCAGCCCCGGGCCTTGATTTCACACAGGTGGTCGCCGCCAAACCGCTCCACCAGCCAGCGCGGCAGCGGTGCCCAGCCAAAACCCAGCTGCGCCATTTCCATCAGCATCAGGTAACTGGGCGCTGACCACACTCGGCCCAGGCCGCGGGTTTCATTCGGGTTGATGATGCTCGCCAGGCGCAGTTCGCGGTGTTGTTCCAGGGTTTGCTGGTCGATGTCCGCAAGGTTCGCCAGCGGATGTCTGGGTGAGACAAACAGCGCGATTTCCGTGCGCTCTTCCACGGTGGTGCTGGTGAGGTCCGGCGGGTAAACCTCCTGCATCTCGATAAACGCAATCTGCGCCCGGCCACTTTGCACCAAGGCGATCAAGTCTTCGCATTCGGCGATCAGGCATTCCAGCTCCAGGTCCGGGTAGCGCTGCTCGAAGGCGCTGAGGGCGGTTTCGAAACGGTCCGACTGGTACGTATCGGACATCGCGATACTCAACTTCGGCTCCAACCCCTGGGATAACTGGCTGGCCGCCAACTCCAGGCGGCTGCTGGCTTCCAGCACCTGCTCGGCGCGTTGCAGCAGCACATGCCCGGCCGGGGTCAGCGTGGGCTTGCGGCTGCTGCGATCAAACAGCACCACATCCAGGTCAATCTCCAGGCTGGCCACCGCCGCGCTGACGGTGGACTGGCTCTTGCCCAGCTTGCGCGCCGCCGCTGAAAACGAACCGTGGGTCGCCGCCTGCACAAACGCCTGAAGCACTTCATGGGATGCCATGACTATCGCCCTGATCGATGGTTATTGGTTATGAAGTATCGACTCCAAGGGTAATGATGGCAACCATCGTCACTCACGGAGAACGGGTCATGACACCCACCAAGTCGATTACTGAACGCGTTTGGCAGGCCATTGGTTTTGAAGGTTTGGCCTTGTTGATCTGTACACCGCTGCTGGCGTGGATCATGGATAAACCGGCCCTGGAGATGGGCATGGTGACCTTGGCCATCAGCCTTATGGCGCTGGCCTGGAACGTGATTTTCAACGGCCTGTTCGACCGTCTCAAGGCGCGCCTGCAACTGTCTGGCGGGGTGTGGACCCGCGTGCTGCATGCGTTGATGTTTGAAGGCGGGCTGGTGGCGATCTGTGTGCCGCTGATTGCCTGGTGGCTGAACATCAGCCTGATGCAGGCGTTTATCCTCGACATCGGCGTGCTGCTGTTTTTCCTGCCGTACACCTATGTGTATCACTGGGGGTATGACGCGGTGCGGGAGCGGATCATGCAGAAACGGATGCGCACCGCGTAGGAGTCCGGCTTGCCGGCGATGGCGATTTTGGATACGTCATCGCCGGCAAGCCAGCTCCTACAGGGGTTGTAGGGCGGCCACAAAATCGAGGAACGCCCGCACCTTGGCCGCTGGCAAGTGCCGCGACGGGTAGAAGGCATACAACGGGAAGCGCTCGTCGGGCCAGTCGGGAAACAACTCGATCAACGCGCCGGATTCCAGCGCCGGTGCCAGCCCAAGGTCGAGCATTTGCGCCACTGCATGGCCGTGTTCGCACACGCTGTACAAGGTCCCTGCGTCGTTGACCACCAGCCGCCCGCTGGTGGCGATGTTGAGCTGCTCGCCCGGCCGGTGGAATTCCCAGCCAAACGGCCGGCCGGTCTGGGAGTCGCGAAAGTCGATGCACACGTGCTGGCCGTCTTCCAGGTCCTTGGGGTGTGAAGGGCGACCATGCCGCTCGAGATAAGCTGGCGAGGCCAACGTCAGCACCCGCACTTCCATCAGCTTGCGGGCGATCAACGAGGACGATTGCGGAATGCCAAAACGGATGGCCAAATCAAAGCCATCCGCCACCAGGTCCCCGAGTTGATCCCGCGTGTGCAGGTCCAACTGCAACTGCGGGTACTGACTCATGAATTCACCCAGCACCGGCCCCAGCACCAGCCGCGAAAAGTACGGGTCGATGTTCACCCGCAACCGCCCGCGCACCGTCAGGGCGCTGTCGGCCGCCGAGCTGGCGGCTTCTTCCAGGCCGGCCAGCAGCGGGGCGATTTCCTGGTAGAAACGCCGGCCCTCGTCGGTCAATTGCACCGAGCGGGTAGTGCGGTCGAACAGACGGATTCCCAGGCGTTTTTCCAGCCGCGAAATAGCCCGGCTGACCCCCGAAGGCGTCATCTCCAGGCTGTCGGCGGCGCGGGCGAAACTGCCGCTGTCGACCACGGCGGCCAGTACGCCCATGCCACCGGCCAGTCCTGGATCAAAACTCATGGGTGATTGCCTGTCAGGTATCCGAAAGCATTGATGCTAGCGGAGAATCCGAGCGCGTTACAGAAACATCCCGCCCGAGGCCTCGACCCGTTGCCCGGTGATCCAGGTGCTGCCGTCGGCCAGCAGGGTGGAAATCGCCCCGCCGATATCATCCGGCAAGCCTGCGCGACCGAGGGCGGTGTTGTTGGCGACCATCGCGTTCACGTCCGGATTGTCGCGCACCACGCCGCCGCTGAAGTCGGTGGCAATCGCGCCGGGGGCCAGGGTGTTCACGGTGATGCCACGGGCACCCAGTTCCTTGGCCTGGTAGCGGGTCAGCACTTCCACCGCGCCTTTCATCGAGGCATAGGCCGAATAACCCGGCAGGCTGAAGCGCGCCAGGCCGCTGGAGATATTGATGATGCGGCCACCGTCACTGATCAGCGGCAGCAGTTTCTGGGTCAGGAAAAACGGGCCCTTGAAGTGGATCGCCACCAGTTGGTCGAACTGCGCTTCGGTGGTGTCGGCGAAGCTGGCGTGGGCGCCGATCCCGGCGTTGTTGATCAGGAAGTTGAAGTGCGCCTGGCCGAACACGTCCTTCAATACCGAGCCGACCTGGGCGGTGAACGCCTCGAAGGTGGAACTCTGGCTGACGTCCAGCTGCAGCATGGCCGCCTTGCCGCCCAGCGCTTCGACTTGGGCGACCACGGCCTGGGCTTCGTCCGCTGCGCTGTTGTAGGTACCGATAATGTCGACGCCTTGTGCCGCCAGGTGCAGCGCAGCGCTTTTGCCCAGGCCGCGGCTGGCGCCGGTGATGAGTGCGATTTTACGGGTCATGGTGAAGTCCTCTGGGCGTGTGATGGTTCGTGGGACTGAGTGTATTTGTCCGGCCATAACGTGATAAACAGAGCTATACCGGAATCACTGGCCGGATAAGGCGAACAATCCCATGAACAAACTAGAGTTGCTGCGTACCTTCGTGCGCGTTGCCGAACTGTCGAGTTTCACCCAGGCGGGCGAGAGCCTGGGCTTGCCGCGCTCCACGGTTTCCGAGCATGTGCAGGCACTGGAAGAGTTGCTGGGCGCGCGCCTGTTGCAGCGCACCACGCGCAAGGTCCAGGCGACCCAGGACGGGCGCGTGCTGTATGAGCGCAGCAAGGATTTGCTGTCGCACATGGAAGAGCTGGAAGGCTTGTTTCGCCAGGATGAAGCGCAGCTGGCGGGGCGCATTCGGGTGGACATGCCCAATGTCATGGCTCGGGAATTGATCCTGCCGCGCCTGCCCGAGTTCATGGACCTGCACCCGCTGATCGAACTGGAAATCAGCAGCACCGACCGCCAGGTTGATTTGCTGGCGGAAGGTTTCGACTGCGTCTTGCGCGTCGGTGCGCAGCCGGACCAGTCGGTGGTAGCCCGCTTGTTGTGCAGCATGCCGATGATCAACTGCGCCAGTGCTGCGTACCTGAAACGCCACGGCGTACCCAGGACGCTCGCTGATTTGGCTCACCATCAACTGGTGCATTACGTACGCCCGCTGGGCTCACGTTCTCCAGGGTTTGAATACGTACAAGGCAACAAGGTGCAGCGGATTCCCATGGCCGGGCGCGTCACGGTCAACAGCACCGACGCTTACCGGGCGGCGTGCATCGGTGGCTTTGGCCTGACCCAGGTGCCCGCCCTGGGCATTCACGATCAACTGGCCAGCGGCGAGTTGGTGGCGGTGCTGCCGGACTATCCGGCGCCGGCACTGGACGTGTCCCTGCTGTACGCCGGCCAACGGCATTTGCCGCTGCGGGTGCGGGTGTTCATGGATTGGCTGGCCGCCACCTTGCAGGCTGCTTTCAACGCCGGGCAGACAACTGCTGCGGCGCCAGGAATGCATCATGGAAGTAATCCCGAAACGCCTGCATCGCCGGCGTGAAATCGCGCTCGCGGTGCCAGGCCAGGCCGACGCTCATGGGCGTGACCTTGTCGGTGACGCTCACGGTTTCGATGCGTTTGCCTTCCAGTGACCACGGGCGATGCACCAGGTCTGACAAGATCGCCACGCCGCTGCCGTTGGCGACCATGCTGCGCACTGCCTCCACCGAACTGGTGCGCAGCCGCACCGTGGGGGTTTGCCCGGCCTGTTCCCAGTAGCGCATGGCGCTTTGTTCGGCTTCGTCGACGGTGAGGAAAATGTACGGCTCCCTGGCCACATCGGCGAGGCTCACGGCGGGGCGTTCGCACAACGGGTGATGGCTGGGCAGCCACAGGCGGCGTTCGGAGTTGAAGAGGATTTCCGAGACGATATCGGCGTGGGTGAGGTTGGCGGTGAGCACCACGGCCATATCGAACTGGCCGTTGAGCAGGCCGTGTTCGATGGCCTGGCGTTCCTGTTCGAACACCTCGATGGTCACGTCCGGGTGCCAGTGTTCCATGCGCTGCAAGTGGTGCGGCAGGAAGTAACCGAGCACGGTGTAGCTGGCGGCCACCCGCAGTACGCCGCTGGCGCGGTAGTCCGGCAACGGGCTGTTCAGGGCGTCGTCGACGCTGCGCACAATCACATACGCCCGGTTGAGGAAATGCCGCCCGGCATCGGTCAGGCTCATGCCCTGGGCCGAGCGCACGAATAGCTGCGCACCGAGCATCGCTTCCAGCTCCTTGATCGCGGTGGTCACTGCGGATTGGGAGATGTTCAGGTGAATCGCCGCCTGGGAGATCTGGCCGATTTCGGCGGTGGCGACGAAGTAGCGGATTTGACGCAGGGTCAGGGACATTGGTTTCTCCGCTCGTTCCCACGCTCTGCGTGGGAATGCATCCTGTGACGCTCCGCGTCACGATTTCAAGGGCGGACGCAGAGCGTCCAGGGCGGCATTCCCACGCGGAGCGTGGGAACGATCAGTATCGGGTATCTGATTTTCAGAAGATGGGCCATCTGATAATAGATCTTCCCAAGGGGTCAAGGGGCAGCCTAATTTCCATCGCAAGAACTTCAACGGAGCGACCCCGATGCAGGCAGTGGATTTCAATTCGGACATGGGCGAAGGCTTCGGCCCCTGGACCATCGGCGATGGCGTCGACAGTGAACTGATGGCCTACATCAGCTCGGCCAACATCGCCACCGGCTTTCACGCCGGCGACCCGGGCACCATGCGCCGTACCGTCGAACGCGCCAAGCAGTTGGGCGTGGCGATTGGCGCGCACCCGGGTTTTCGCGACCTCGTAGGTTTCGGCCGACGCCATATCAACGCCCCGGCCCAGGAGCTGGTGGACGACATGCTCTATCAACTCGGCGCCCTGCGGGAAATCGCCCGGGTGCAGGGCCTCACGCTGCAACACATCAAGCCCCACGGCGCGCTGTATATGCACCTGGCGCGGGATGAAGAAGCGGCGCGGCTGCTCGTGGAAAACCTGCAACGGCTGGAGCCCACGCTGCTGCTGTATTGCATGCCGAATTCGGTGATCTGGCGTATCGCCAAGGAACTCGGCCAGCCGGTGGTGCGGGAGTTTTATGCCGACCGTGAGTACGATCTCACGGGCTCCATCGTGTTTACCCGCAATGTGCGGGCGCTGGATCCGGCAACGGTCGCGGCACGCGTACTACGGGCTTGCCAGACCGGGCTGGTACGTACGGTGGAAGGGGAAGACCTGTTTATCGAATTCGATTCCATTTGCCTGCACAGCGACACCCCCGGCGCCCTTGAGCTGGTGGAAGCCACCCGTGAAGCGCTGGATCAGGCGGGCATCGAAGTACGCACACCCCGCTGACCGACACCGGTGCCCAGACACCGGGTCTGACTGATTTTTTGCCTGCCTTTCTACAATGATTCCAAGAGGAACAGACATGGCTGAATCTTCCCCGATCCGCTACAGCTTTGGCGGTGATGAACACCTGTTTGCCGAGGTCAGCGAGAGCATGTCCCTGGAGGCTTTCTTCAAGGGCATGGCCGTCACCCGCGCGGTGGAACGCCTGGCCCTGGACGGTGTGCTGGACGTCTGCCTGGCAAACGCCTCGTTCCAGATTCGTTTCGACCCGGACCGCATCGCGCCCCACGTGCTGCTCGACGCGGTACAAAGCGCCGAAGCCCAGGCCGTGGCCGAACGTACCTTGCACACCCGCATCATCGAAATCCCGGTGCTGTACAACGACCCCTGGACCCATGAAACCCTGATGCGCTTTCGCGACCGTCATCAGGACCCGACCGGCACCGACCTGGAATACGCAGCGCGGATCAACGGCCTGGCGGATGTGGACGCGTTTATCGCGGCCCACAGTGGCGCGCCGTGGTTTGTCTCGATGGTGGGGTTTGTGGCGGGCTTGCCGTTCATGTTCCAGATGGTGGAACGCGAGCGGCAGTTGCAGGTGCCCAAGTACCTGCGCCCACGCACCGACACGCCGAAATTGACCCTCGGCCACGGCGGCTGCTTTGGCTGTATCTATTCGGTACGCGGCGCCGGCGGTTACCAGATGTTCGGCGTCACCCCGGCGCCGATCTACGACCCGCAACAGCAACTGGCTTACCTGAAAGAGCACATGGTGTTCTTCCGCCCCGGCGACATCGTGCAGTTCAAACCCATGGACCGCGACGCCTATGACCTGGCCGTGGCAGAAGTGGACGCAGGGCGCTTCGACCTGCGCATCCGCCCGGTGGAGTTTTCCCTCGACGCCTTTCTCGCCGACCCCATCGGCTACCCGAAAACCTTGCAGGAGGCGCTGGCATGATAAAGGTACTCAAACCCGGCCTCGCCACCTCCGTGCAGGATCTTGGCCGCGAAGGTTATTACCACCTCGGCATCCCGCCATCCGGCGCCCTGGACCAATACGCGTTGAGCGCGGCCAACCACCTGGTGGGCAACCCCATCGGCGCTGCCGGGCTGGAATGCACGTTGATCGGGCCGGAGCTGGAGTTTCAGCAGGATGCCCTGGTGGCGTTGTGCGGGGCGCTGATGTCGCCGCGCCTGGACGGCGTAGTGGTGCATCAGGACACCGCGTTTGAAGTGCGGGCGGGGCAAGTGCTGCGCTTTGAATTTCCCAAGGCCGGCGCACGGACTTACCTCGCGGTGGCTGGTGGTATTGACGTGCCGCTGGTATTGGGCAGCCGGTCCACTTACACCCTGGGTGCGTTGGGCGGGTTTCACGGGCGGCGTCTGGTGGAGGGTGATGAACTGCCCGTGGGCGAAGCCAGCGGCAAAGGCCGGGCGGGGAACAGTTTGCCCATGGCGTTGCGCCAATCGGTGGGTGGGGACGTGACCCTGCGGGTGGTGCCGGGGCTGTACTACGAGCGCCTGACGCCCGCCGCCAAAACCAGCTTTTTTGCCGAGCCCTGGACGGTGGGGTCGGAGGCCGACCGCATCGGCTATCGCTTCAAGGGCGGCAATGCCTTGAGCTTTCAGCCACGGGAACAGCCGTTTGGCGCCGGGTCCGATCCGTCGAACATCGTCGACAGTTGCTACCCCATCGGCTCGATCCAGGTGCCGGCGGGCCTGGAGCCTATTGTGCTGCACCGGGACGCGGTGTCGGGCGGGGGCTACGCGATGATTGGCACGGTGATCAGTGCCGACCTGGATCTGATCGGGCAGATGCAACCGAACCAGCGGGCGGGGTTTGTGGCGGTGACGCTGGAGGAAGCGTTGGAGGCGCGGCGGGTGTACAAGAAGCGGTTGAAGCTGATGGGTGGGTTGTTTAGCACCTGAACTCACCACTGAACCCAATGTGGGAGCGGGCTTGCTCGCGAAAGCGGAGTGTCAGTCAATAAGTCTGTGACTGAGCCACCGCATTCGCGAGCAAG
>NZ_JACARS010000071.1:0-60093 GCF_013386485.1 Pseudomonas sp. P7758
GCAGCAACGTGCGCCAGCCGCGTGCCTTGCAGGCGGCGAGCAAGGCGGGCGCGTCGCTGCGCAGGCGGTCATCCAGGACAAACCAGGCCAGGGCGCCGTCGGTGTCGCCCAGCAGCAGCCATTGGCCGGCTTCCTTCGGCGAGGCGGGGAGGGCGCAGCCGCTCAGTTCGCAGACAAAACCCGGCTGGCCAATGCGCAACCGGCGGTCACCGACGCGGCCTTCCAGGCCCAGGCCCGGCGTGCTGAGCACTTCATCCGCCGCCAACGGCGCGCGGCCGAATGCGCGGGCGATCGGATGTTCCGAACGTTGCTCCAGCGCCGCCGCAAGGCTCAGGCACTCGTCGCTGCCCAGCAGGCTCAACGGGCGGATCGCGCGCAACGCCAGGCGACCTTCGGTAAGGGTGCCGGTCTTGTCGAAAATCACTGTGTCGATCTGGTTCAGGCCTTCCAGCACGTGGCCGCGGGTCAGCAGCAGACCGAGTTTGTGCAGGGTGCCGGTGGCTGCCGTCAGGGCGGTGGGTGTTGCCAGTGAGAGGGCGCAAGGGCAGGTCGCAACCAGCATCGCCAGGACGATCCAGAACGCCCGTGACGAATCCAGCTCCCACCACACCAGGCCGATGACCGCAGCGGCGACCAACGAGCACAACAGGAACCATTGGGCGGCGCGGTCGGCGATCTCCGCCAGCCGGGGTTTCTCCGCCTGGGCCCGCTCCAGCAGGCGCACGATGGCCGACAGGCGCGTGTCGTGGCCCAGGGCGCGGACCTCGACGGTCAGCGCACCTTCGACGTTGAGGGTGCCGGCAGTGACGGCATCGCCGACCTGGCGTGGTTGCGGCAGGTACTCGCCGGTCAGCAGCGATTCGTCGATGCTCGACTGGCCGTCGAGGATGATGCCGTCTGCCGGCAGCACCGCCCCCGGATGCACCAGTACCCGGTCGCCCAGGGCCAGTTCGCTGAGCAGGATCCGTTCACTTTGCCCGTCGGCACTCATGCGCAGGCACGAGGCTGGCAACAGGTTGACCAACTGCGCAGTGGCTGCCGCCGTGCGTTCCCGGGCGCGACGCTCCAGGTAGCGCCCAGCCAGCAGGAACAGGGCAAACATGCCGACTGCATCGAAATACAGTTCGCCGGTGCCGGTGATGGCGGTCCAGATTCCGGCCAGGTAGGCACCGCCAATGGCCAGGGACACCGAAACATCCATGGTCAGGTGGCGGGTGCGCAGGTCGCGCATCGCCCCCTTGAAAAACGGTGCGCAGCTGTAGAACACGATGGGCGTTGTCAGAAACATCGCGACCCAGCGCAGGATCACGTGCAGCTCCGGGCTCAGGTCGATATTGAATTCCGGCCAGGTGGCCATCGTCGCCATCATCGCCTGGAACCACAGCAGCCCGGCCACCCCCAGTTGACGCAGGGCCAGGCGGTTTTCGCTGGCCAGTTGTTCGGCGGCACGGTCGGCTTGATACGGGTGGGCGGCGTAGCCGATGTGACGCAATTCGCCGAGCAGTTGGCTCAGGGGCAATTGCCCGTCGGCCCAGCGCACGTGCAGGCGGTGGTTGGACAGGTTCAGGCGTGCCTCGGCCACGGCGGGCAGGCTGCGCAGGTGTTTTTCGATCAGCCAGCCACAGGCGGCGCAACTGATGCCTTCCATCAACAGTGTGGCTTGCGACAGGTCACCGTCGTGGCGCACGAAAGGCTTTTGCACATCGGCACGGTCATACAGCGCCAGCTCGTCCACCAGTTGCACCGGCAGCGCCTCGGGGTTGGCCGAGGCTTCGCTGCGGTGCTGGTAATAGCTTTCCAGGCCACCGGCGACAATCGCCTCGGCCACCGCCTGGCAGCCCGGGCAGCACAGCTCGCGGGGCTCGCCGAGGATCACGGCAGTGAACCGGCTGCCGGGCGGCACGGGCAGGGCGCAGTGGTAGCAGGGGATTGGGGTGGTCATGGCTCAGTTCCGATGATCGTTCCCACGCTCTGCGTGGGAACGCTTCGCTGGACGCTCCGCGTCCGCTCTTGTGACGCGGAGCGTCACGGGATGCATTCCCACGCAGAGCGTGGGAACGATCAAACAGGTGACGCTCTATTTTTTCAGGTCTTCAGCACCCTGCAGCGGTTCGTCGCCCAGCAGCAAGTCCTTGTCATGGCTGACCTGTTCTTCTTCAAACATACGCCAGGTCCGGTCGCCTTCCACCCCTAGCAGCTCGACGAAGCGGCGGCCTTCGACCTTGTCGGTCACCTGGCCGATGTAGCGGCCGGGCTCGCTGTCGCTGCGGGTCAGGATGATCTTGCGATCCTTCTCCGGCTGGGTCGGCGAAATCAGGTTCAGCTCCAGGGTGCCGGGCCCGCTGTTGCCGGTCAGGTGCAATTCGACTTCGCCGGTCAACTCGTCCAAGTGCACCTTGGCCCGCAGTTGCAGAGTCTGGGCCAGCAGTTCGCGGTCCAGGGAACGGTTGATGCCTTTGCCGGCCTCGTAATAGTTGTCGTTGACCAGGTTGTCGGGGTTGTTCACCGCGATGGTCACCATGGACAAGGTCAACGTCACCGAGCAGGTCAGGATCCCAATGATGATCCAGGGCCAGAGGTGCTTGTACCAGGGGCTTGCGGCAGTAGCTGCGGGCATTGTTCGGCTCTCTATTAACGGACTTGTGGGCCGATGAATCGGCTCTTGGCTTCAATGTGGACGCTGTCGTCATCGGCATCCCTGAGGATGAATTTCACCTCGTTGGTGCTCGACGGCAGTTGTTCCGGTGCGCTCGACAACTCCACCGGCATGCTGAAGATTTCCCCGGCCGCTACCTTGATCTCGCGCCGGCCTTGCAGCTTGAGGTCGGGCAGGCCTGCGGCGTCAAGCACGTAGGTGTGGTCGCGCTGGTCCTTGTTCATGATCTTCAGGCTGTAGACGTTTTCGATCCGGCCCTCGGCGTTTTCGCGGTACAGCACGCGGTCCTTGCTGACGTCGAAACCCACCAGCGAGCGCACGAAGAAGGCGGCCACCAACAGGCTGATCATCGCCAGCAGCACCAGGGCATAACCGATCAGGCGCGGGCGCAGCTTATGGGTTTTCTGCCCGGACAGGTTGTGCTCGGTGGTGTAGCTGATCAGCCCGCGCGGGTATTCCATCTTGTCCATGATGTTGTCGCAGGCGTCGATGCAGGCCGCGCAGCCGATGCATTCAATCTGCAGGCCGTCACGGATGTCGATGCCGGTAGGGCACACCTGCACGCACATCGTGCAATCGATGCAGTCCCCCAAGCCCTGGGCCTTGTAGTCGATACCTTTTTTGCGCGGCCCACGGACTTCGCCACGGCGCGGGTCGTAGGAAACGATCATCGTGTCCTTGTCGAACATCACGCTCTGGAAACGCGCATACGGGCACATGTAGATGCACACCTGCTCGCGCAGCCAGCCGGCGTTGCCGTAGGTGGCGAGGGTGAAGAAGCCGACCCAGAAATACGACCAGCCATCCGCCTGGCCGGTGAAGAAATCGAACACCAGTTCACGGATCGGCGAGAAGTAGCCGACAAAGGTCATGCCGGTGACGAAGCCGATGATCAGCCACAGGCTGTGCTTGCCGAACTTGCGCAGGAACTTGTTGGCGCTCATCGGCGCCTTGTCCAGCTTGATGCGCTGGTTGCGGTCGCCTTCGGTGACCTTTTCGCACCACATGAAGATCCAGGTCCACACGCTTTGCGGGCAGGTGTAGCCGCACCAGACGCGGCCGGCATACACGGTGATGAAGAACAGGCCAAACGCCGCCACGATCAGGATGCCCGACAGCAGGATGAAATCCTGGGGCCAGAAGGTCGCGCCAAAAATGAAGAACTTACGTTCCGGCAGGTTCCACCACACCGCCTGGTGGCCACCCCAGTTCAGCCACACGGTGCCGAAGTAGAGCAGGAACAAACCGGCACCCCCGAGCATCCGCAGATTGCGGAACAAGCCGGTGAAGGCACGGGTGTAGATTTTCTCCCGCGATGCGTAGAGATCGACGGTGTTATTCGAATTTTTGGCAGGCGGGGTAACGTCATGTACCGGAATCTGGTTGCTCATCATTGCATCCCACGGCAGTGGAGATTTGCCTCGGCCAGTACGTGCCGGCCGGGGTCAAAATAGGGGTGTTGCAGTGGCCTAATGATACGCCCCTGACACCCTTCGACGGGTGCGACCTTTGGTCGCGTTGGGGGAAATCAATTGATGGTGTACGTGATCTGGGTCAATTGACTTGTGAAGTATGGACGGTTTTCGCAGCCTTACCGGTCATTCGTCCCATGGATTGATCAGCGCGACGCCGCTGGATTGAAAGTCGCCGATGTTGCGGGTGACCACTGTCAGCCCATGAACCAGCGCGGTTGCAGCGATCAGTGCGTCACTTTCGTTGGCTTGGTCTGGCACATGCAAGCTGGCACAGCGCAGGGCAACTGCTGCATCAATCGGCAGGATTCTGGCATCAAACGCCGGCATGACATGGCGCTTGAGCCATGTGCGCAAAACCTTCCCCTGGGCGGGATCACGCCGCTCCATTCGCAGGACTCCTGTTTCCAGTTCCTTCAAGGTAATGGCTGAAATATACATCCGTGGCGCGATGACACTTTTGGCCCAGGCGACGACCTTGGCATCGGCCTGGGGTTTGCGCAGTTCAGAGATGACGTTGGTGTCGAGTAGATACATCAAGTGAAGTCCACGGGTCGATGAGTGATCACGGCGCGTTCGGTTTCGAACTCGATATCTGCCGCTTCTGGCATCACCAACAGGTCAACGATGTCGGCATTGAGGCCTGTCAGTTTTTGGTAGTCCTCAATGCTTAGCAGTACATGGGCAGGCTTGCCCCGGTCAGTGATAAAAACCGGGCCTTGGCGGGCGGCTTTTTTGGCACCGCTTGTGTCTTGATTGAATTCACGGCTGGAAATGGTGGTGATGGTCATGGGGGCTAACCTCCGTATGGAGTACGAATGTAGTCACGTTACTACCTGCGGTTTTCTTGATCAATCTCAAATGTAGATGCGTTGCTGGCGGTGACGACTTTTTCGACTTGAAAACAAAACGGCCCCGCCAATCTCCACTGGCGGGGCCGTTTTTTTTCACCGCTTTTCCTCACACTGCGTCTGGCGGCTTGTTCCCATGGGACAGTCCGAAACATACGCCGCCAGCAAGTGCACCTTGCCGTTTCCCTTGCGACTTCCTGGTGTTGAGTAAGTAAATCAGGAGAGGTCTACGGGCCGGTGTGGTGGCGTTTTTATACCTGCTTTTTGCGCTGTTAAATAACCTACAACGATTGGTTAGGAAGCTGACGCTTCTGCGATATCAGTTCTTAGGCCCAAACGAGCCTTTGTTTACACAGAATGAAACGTTTGTTGTAGGAACGCTGATCGCGTTATTGCCACGCAGGAAATGCCGACGTTGAGATCAAGTCTGGATCAGTGTTCGGCAATGTTTTGTAGCAGCGCGCAGCGTTACCACGATGAAACCTTTGATGAGCAATTGTTGAGCGTTATGCCTAGGCCTCTTGCGCGCCGATAAATTTATTTTGTTTTGACGTTATTCAAATCGAGGAAACCAATGACCATTCAACGTGCTAATGACACGCATAATGTTGGAGCCGTTCCACCATCGGCTTCGACGCTGCCAGTATCCTCTGGCATCAGCGTAGAGCAATTCAGTAGTTGGAATGATTATCGGGTGGCCGACCGTCTACTCAGAAACTTTGATAAGTATGCCGACCCTGCGCAACCAGACTACATCACCCGCGACTCTCTACGACAGGTTGCGTATGCCTCTGCGCAGAGTGGCTACAGCAGTGACGACATGAATTTTGCCCGTTCGCTGCTGGAAAATCCTGTACTCATGGAGAAACTCGATGGTTACGGAAAGCATAAGCACGATGGCAAAATCGATCGTGAAAGTATCATAACCGTGGGTCAGAATATGGGGTTTCCCCTGGCCACGATGAGTGATAAAGAGCTGGCGCAAAAGCTCCTGAATGAATATGACACCTATTACCCCGAGCGCGGTTGGGGTGGGATTGATCGCAGGGAGGGTGTGACTTACGCTTCACTGAAGAACATCGCGGATGGGACGCGTCATGATCGCGGCCCAGATGAAGCGATGGTCGCGCGGGAAATCTTGAGTCGTCCTGAGTTAGTGGCACAGTTAGGACTGACGGATTGGTCTAAATCGGCTGATCGGGGGGCGATCAACGCTGCTATTAAAAGAATGGACCAAGTGCATGAAGAACGGTAACGCCTCGTCCTCGGGGTAAGTTGAGTTCCACCAATGCCCCATTACCAAAGCCCCGCGCAGCATTGGCTGCGCGGGGCTTTTTGGTTTTAATGCTTACTGCTCCTCAGCTGCCTTGTCTCCATGGGACAGGCTGTAAACATACGCCGCCAGCAAGTGCACCTTGTCATTGCCCTGCAACTGCTCCTGCGCAGGCATCTGGCCTTGACGGCCATAACGGATGGTCTGCTGCAGTTGCGCGAAGCTCGAACCGTAGATGAACGCGCCAGGGTGGGTCAGGTCAGGCGCGCCCATGGCCGGTGTACCTTTACCGGCGGGACCGTGGCACGCCACGCAGTTGGCGGCGAAGAGTTTCTCGCCGTTGGCCACGTCTGCCTTCGCGCCTTCCGGCAATTTGCGGCCATCGAGGTTGGTCACCACAAAGCCGGCCACATCGGCCACGCCTTGCTCGCCAATGACTTCGGCCCACGCCGGCATCACCGCGTGGCGGCCCTTCATGATGGTTTCCTTGATGGTGGCCGGGTCGCCGCCCCAGCGCCAGTCGGCGTCGGTCAGGTTGGGGAAGCCGTAGGCACCCTTGGCGTCGGAACCGTGGCAGACCGAGCAGTTGGAGGCGAACAGGCGGCCACCCATCTTCAAGGCTTGCGGGTCCTTGGCCACTTCTTCGATCGGCATGGCGGCGAACTTGGCGAAGATCGGCCCGAACCGGGCGTCCGACTTGGCCATTTCCTTTTCCCATTCGTGCACGCCGGTCCAGCCGGTCTGGCCATTGGCAAACGGGGTTTGCTTGTCGTTGTCGAGGTAGTTGTAGCCCGGCAGCAGGCCTTTCCAGTTGCCCAGGCCAGGGTACAGCGCCAGGTAACCGAGGGCGAAGATGATGGTGCCGACGAACAGCATGAACCACCATTTGGGCAGCGGGTTGTCGTACTCCTCGATGCCGTCGAACGAGTGGCCGACGGTTTCATCGGTTTGCTCGGCGCGCTGGCCCTTGCGGGTCGACAGCAGCAGCCAGGTCAGGGCGAAAATGGTACCCAGACTGAGGACTGTGACGTACAGACTCCAGAACGTAGTCATTCTTTGTTACTCCTAGACGCTTCCACGACGTGCTTGATGGCTTCGGGATCATCCGCGAAGGGCAGCAACGTCGCGTCTTCAAACTCCGACTTGCGCTTGGGGCTGAACACCCACAAGGCCAGGCCGATAAAGGCCACCATCACGACAACGGTGCCCAGGCCTCGAATCATCCCGATATCCATCCAGATCACCGTTTGCTTTTGATGATGGTGCCAAGGCCTTGCAAGTAGGCCACCAGTGCGTCCATTTCGGTCTTGCCCTTCACGGCCGCTGCCGCACCGGCGATGTCTTCGTCGGTGTAGGGCACGCCCAGGGTGCGCAAGACTTCCATCTTCTTGGCGGTGTCCTTGCCGTCGAGTTTGTTTTCGACCAGGAACGGGTACGCCGGCATTTTCGATTCGGGCACCACGTTGCGCGGGTTGTACAAGTGCGCACGCTGCCAGTCATCGGAGTAACGACCGCCGACCCGGGCCAGGTCCGGGCCGGTACGCTTGGAGCCCCACAGGAATGGGTGGTCCCACACGCTTTCACCGGCGACCGAGTAGTGGCCGTAGCGTTCGGTTTCGGCGCGGAACGGGCGGATCATCTGCGAGTGGCAGCCGACACAACCGTTGGCGATGTAGACGTCGCGGCCTTCCAGTTCAAGGGCGGTGCGCGGCTTCATGCCTTCCACCGGCTTGTTGGTCACGTCCTGGAAAAACAGCGGAACGATCTGGGTCAGGCCGCCGATACTCACGGCGATGACCATGAAGAAGGCCAGCAGGCCGATATTCTTCTCGACTACTTCATGCTTCATCAGTGAGCTCCCACAACGGCGATCTTGGTAGCGGCTTCGGCTTCTACAGGGTCGGAGGCACGCACGGTGCGCCACACGTTGTAGGCCATGAACAGCATGCCGCTGGCAAAGATCGCACCGCCCAGGGCGCGCACGATGTAACCCGGATGGCTGGCTTGCAGCCCTTCGACGAAGGAGTAGGTGAGGGTGCCGTCATCGTTGATTGCACGCCACATCAGGCCCTGGGTGATGCCGTTGACCCACATCGAGGCGATGTAGAGCACGGTACCGATGGTGGCCAGCCAGAAGTGCGTGTTGATCAGGCTGACGCTGTGCATCTGCGCACGGCCGAACAGTTTCGGGATCATGTGGTACAGCGCGCCGATGGAAATCATCGCTACCCAACCGAGGGCGCCGGCGTGTACGTGGCCGATGGTCCAGTCGGTGTAGTGGGACAGCGAGTTGACCGTCTTGATGGCCATCATCGGTCCTTCGAAGGTCGACATGCCGTAGAACGCCAGGGAGACCACCAGGAACCGCAGGATCGGGTCGGTGCGCAATTTATGCCAGGCGCCCGACAGGGTCATCATGCCGTTGATCATGCCGCCCCAGCTTGGCGCGAGCAGGATGATCGACATCGCCATGCCCAGGGACTGGGCCCAGTCCGGCAATGCGGTGTAGTGCAGGTGGTGCGGACCGGCCCAGATGTACAGGGTGATCAGGGCCCAGAAGTGCACGATGGACAGGCGATAGGAGTAGATCGGACGCTCGGCCTGTTTCGGCACGAAGTAGTACATCATCCCCAGGAAGCCGGTGGTGAGGAAGAAACCTACGGCGTTGTGGCCGTACCACCACTGGATCATTGCGTCCGTCGCACCGGCGTAGGCCGAGTAGGACTTGAAGAAGCTGACCGGCAAGGACGCATGGTTGACGATATGCAGCATCGCCGTCACCAGGATAAACGCCCCGTAGAACCAGTTGCCGACATAGATGTGCTTGGTCTTGCGCTTGACGATGGTGCCGAAGAACACCACTGCGTAGGTCACCCAGACAATCGCCAGCAAAATGGCGATCGGCCATTCCAGCTCGGCGTATTCCTTGGTGGTGGTGTAGCCCAGCGGCAGGGTGACGATCGCGCCCACGATGACCGCTTGCCAACCCCAGAAGGTAAAGGCCGCCAGTGCATCGGAAATCAGTCGCGTTTGGCAGGTTCGCTGCACGACGTAGTAAGAAGTGGCAAACAGTGCACATCCACCGAAGGCGAAAATCACCAGGTTGGTGTGCAACGGGCGCAGGCGTCCAAATGTCGTCCATGGCAGGCCAAAATTCAACTCTGGCCAAACCAGTTGCGAGGCAATGAAAACGCCGAGCCCCATGCCAAGGATCCCCCAGACCACCGTCATGATGGCGAACTGGCGGACTACCTTATAGTTATAAGCAGTCGGACTGATTGCTGTGCTCATTCTAAGGTTCCACGGTTTAGTTTTTTTATAGGGTAAAAATCGGTCGCAAGTATGGAGAAAGCAAGATTCCATTGCAACGCAAGGTGACCTGCGTCAATGCGTTCCAAACCAGATTCTGCGCCCTTTCCATGTTTGGCGTAAGGACAAAATTCAGGGTTAAAAGCTGACGACTTGGACAGGATTTTAAACGGGTCGAAGGTACTTGTAACTGAGTGTGTGTAAACAAGCAGCTCGGGTGACGAATGGCCAGTGGCACGACAGCCGGTAAGTACCAGCCTTTGCGCCTGTCATCGAGCAGAAATGTTTCAACCCATCGAGTGCAAGTCGGCCGTCGACCGGCCAATGCCAGTCCACTGTGCAAACAAGCGTAGACCCGAATGGCAGGAGGGGAAAGTCAGCGATCGGAAGGGTGCGACAATGGGTCGCAAAAAAGCCGCGCCTGAATCAGGCGCGGCTTTTGGGTGGTGCAGGATTACTCGGGTTGGCTGTCAGGCGTTGCGCCATCAGCATTGTGGGACAGGCTGTAAACATAGGCGGCCAGCAGGTGCACCTTGTCATTGCCTTGCAGTACTTCCTGCGCAGGCATCTGGCCCTGGCGGCCGTGGCGAATGGTCTGCTGCAACTGCGCCAGGCTGGTGCCGTAGATAAAGCCACCTGGCTGCGTCAGGTTCGGCGCGCCCATGGCTTCCACGCCATGGCCTTCCGGCCCGTGGCAGGCGACACAGGTGGTGCTGAATGCCACTTGGCCCGCGGCGACATCCGCGGTGCTGTCCGCCGGCAGCGGCAGGCCTGCCAATTCATGGCGCACATAGGCTGCGACGTTCTTCACACCGTCCTCACCCAGCACTTCACCCCAGGCCGGCATCGCGGCATGACGGCCATTCATGATGGTCATCTTGATTGCATCCGCCGAACCGCCCCAGCGCCAGATGTTGTCTGCCAGGTTCGGGAAGCCGTAGGCGCCCTTGGCGTCCGAGCCATGGCACACCGCGCAGTTGGAGGCGAACAGGCGGCCGCCCATTTTCAGCGCCTGTGGGTCCTTGGCGACTTCTTCCACCGGCATGGCCGCGAATTTGGCGAAGATCGGTCCGAATTTGGTATCGGCCTTGGCCATTTCCTTGTCCCATTCCTTGGCCGAGGTCCAGCCGTCTTCATAGCCCGGCAACACGCCTTTCCAGTTGCCCAGGCCCGGGTAGAGGATCAGGTAGCCGACGGCAAACACCAGGGTGCCGGCGAACAGCATGAACCACCATTGTGGCAGCGGGTTGTCGTACTCCTCGATCCCGTCGAAGGCGTGGCCCATGGTCTGGTCCACGCTGCCCTTGGTCTCGCCCTTGCGGGTGCCGATCAACAGCCAGGTCAGGCCGATCAGGCTGCCGAGGGTCAGTACACAGATCCATGTACTCCAGAAGGTAGTCATGGCCGGTTGCTCCTTGTTGCAGGCTCTTCTTGAGCGTCGGGGGTTGGCGGTAGCGGTTCATCGGCAAACGGCAGCAGGCACGCCTCGGCGAACTCTGCGTTGCGCCGGGAGTTGAACACCCACAGCGACAGGCCGATGAAGGCGATGGCCACGACCAGCGTGCCAAGCCCGCGGATGGTTCCAGCATCGAAATCAAATCCCATGGCTCACCTCTTGCTCTTGATGGCAGTGCCGAGCACTTGCAGGTACGAAACCAGCGCGTCCATCTCGGTCTTGCCCTTGAGGGAGGCCACGGCACCGGCGATGTCGTCGTCGGTGTACGGCACGCCGAGGGTGCGCATCACCTTGAGCTTGGTCTCGGTGTGGCTGCTGTCGACCGGGGCGGTGACCAGCCATGGGTACGCCGGCATCTTCGATTCCGGTACCACGTTGCGCGGGTTGTACAAGTGCGCGCGGTGCCAGTCGTCCGAGTAGCGCGCGCCGACGCGGGCCAGGTCCGGCCCGGTACGCTTGGAGCCCCACAGGAACGGGTGATCCCACACGCTTTCACCGGCCACCGAGTAGTGGCCATAACGCTCTGTTTCGGCGCGGAACGGGCGGATCATCTGCGAATGGCACTGTACGCAGCCTTCGCGGATATAGATGTCGCGGCCTTCCAGTTGCAGCGCGGTGTAGGGCTTCATGCCTTCCACTGGCTTGTTGGTCACATCCTGGAAGAACAGCGGCACAATCTGGGTCAGGCCGCCGATGCTCACGGCGAGCACCATCAGCAGCATCAGCAGGCCGACGTTCTTTTCAATGGTTTCGTGTTTCATCATCGACTCCTCAGGCCATCTGCGCCGCAGCGGCGACTTCGGCGGGTTGTGCCGAACGCACAGTGCGCCAAGTGTTGTAAGCCATCAGGAACATGCCGCTGAGGAAGATCGCCCCGCCCACCAGTCGCACGATGAAGCCTGGGTGGCTGGCCACCAGGGTTTCGACGAAGGAGTAGGTCAAGGTGCCGTCTTCGTTGACCGCACGCCACATCAGGCCCTGGGCGATGCCGTTGACCCACATCGAGGCGATGTAGAGCACGGTGCCGATGGTGGCCAGCCAGAAGTGCGCGTTGATCAGGCCGAGGCTGTACATCTGCTCGCGACCGAAGATTTTCGGGATCATGTGATACAGCGCGCCGATGGAGATCATCGCTACCCAACCCAGCGCCCCGGCGTGTACGTGGCCGATGGTCCAGTCGGTGTAGTGGGAGAGGGCGTTGACCGTCTTGATCGCCATCATCGGCCCTTCGAAGGTCGACATGCCGTAGAACGCGAGAGAGACGACAAGGAAGCGCAGGATCGGGTCGCTGCGCAACTTATGCCAGGCGCCCGACAGGGTCATCATCCCGTTGATCATCCCGCCCCAGCTCGGTGCCAGCAGTACCAGCGACATCACCATGCCCAGGGACTGTGCCCAGTCCGGCAGCGCGGTGTAGTGCAAGTGGTGCGGGCCGGCCCAGATGTACAGGGTGATCAGTGCCCAGAAGTGCACGATGGACAGGCGATAGGAATACACCGGGCGTTCGGCCTGTTTCGGCACGAAGTAGTACATCATCCCCAGGAAGCCGGCGGTGAGGAAAAAGCCTACCGCGTTATGCCCATACCACCACTGCACCATGGCATCCGTCGCACCGCCGTACAGCGAGTAGGACTTGGTCAGGCTGACCGGAATTTCCAGGTTGTTGACGATATGCAGGATGGCCACGGTGATGATGAACGCACCGAAGAACCAGTTACCGACGTAGATGTGCTTGGTGTTGCGCTTCATCACCGTGCCGAAGAACACGATGGCATAGGCCACCCAGACGATGGTGATCAGGATGTCGATCGGCCATTCCAGCTCGGCGTATTCCTTGGAGCTGGTGTAGCCCAGCGGCAAGGTGATCGCGGCCAGCACAATCACCAGCTGCCAGCCCCAGAAGCAGAACTGCGCGATCTTTGGCGCGAACAATTGGGTCTGGCAGGTGCGTTGCACCGAGTAGAAGGAGCTGGCAAACAGCGCGCAACCGCCAAAGGCAAAGATCACCGCGTTGGTGTGCAGCGGGCGCAAGCGGCCGAAACTGGTCCAGGGCAAATTGAAGTTGAGTTCGGGCCATACCAACTGGGCAGCGAGAAAAACCCCGAGCCCCATGCCGACGATGCCCCACACCACCGTCATAATGGCGAATTGGCGGACCACCTTGTAGTTATAGGCGGTACTTAAAGTAGTGTTCATGGTTCCCCATCCACGGTTCAACCCAAGCAAATGCGGCACTTGGGCTGGAGTTATAGGCAGACTAAAAAGCGAGGCAAGCATGGGCAAAGAGCACAAGGCCAGTATTGACGGGGATCAATGGGCGCAGTGTGTGCGGGAACGCGGCTGGTTGTGGAAGGCCGCGACAGGGTCTATCGCGCGTACGCCCGCGACGCTGATCCTGGCCCACGGCGCGGGCGCGCCAATGGACTCGGGCTTTATGGAAGACATGGCTGCACGCCTTGCGGGGCATGGCGTGAACGTATTGCGCTTCGAGTTTCCGTACATGGCCCAGCGTCGTGTGGATGGCGGTAAACGTCCGCCGAACCCGGCGCCGAAACTGCTGGAATGCTGGCGTGAGGTGTATGCCGAGGTGCGACGTCATGTCGCTGGGAAACTGGCCGTTGGCGGCAAGTCCATGGGCGGGCGGATGGCCAGTTTGTTGGCGGATGAATTGGGTACGGACGCGCTGGTGTGCCTGGGTTATCCGTTCTATGCGGTGGGCAAGCCGGAGAAGCCACGGACCGAGCACCTGGCCGGGCTGAAGACGCCGACGTTGATCGTGCAGGGCGAGCGGGATGCTCTGGGCAATCGGGCGGCGGTGGAAGGGTATGTGTTGTCGCCGAGCATCGAGGTGATGTGGCTGGTGGCGGGGGATCATGATCTGAAGCCGTTGAAGGCTTCGGGGTTCAGTCATGAGCAGCATCTGGAGGCTGCGGCGGTGAAGGTGGCCGGGTTTCTCGGCGCCTGATAGGGCCCTTTCGCGAGCAAGCCCGCTCCCACATTTGAAATGCATTCCAAATGTGGGAGCGGGCTTGCTCGCGAAAGCGGTTTACCGGTTAAACCGCTCTACCAGCGAATACTGAGTATTGGCGGTATGCGTCAGCTCTTCACTCAACTGCGCCGAATTCAACGCCTGTTCCGACGTCTGGTCCGCCAGCAGCGCAATGGTGCTGATGTTACGGCTGATCTCTTCCGCCACCGAGCTCTGCTCTTCGGTCGCCGCCGCAATCTGCGCCGTCATATCAGTGATGTGCGCCACCGCCTCGCTGATCCCGATCAGCGCCTGATCCGCTTCCATCACCCGTGCCACACCTTCTTCCGCCTGGCGATGCCCGGCGTCCATGGTTTGTACGGCCGCGCTGGCGGTCTGTTGCAGCTTGGCGATCAGCGCATGAATCTGCCCGGTGGACTCGCTGGTGCGCTGGGCCAGTTGCCGCACTTCGTCGGCCACCACTGCGAAGCCCCGGCCCATCTCCCCGGCACGGGCCGCTTCGATGGCCGCGTTCAGTGCCAGCAGGTTGGTCTGGTCGGCGATGCCTTTGATCACATCCACCACGCCACCGATTTCGTCACTGTCCTTGGCCAGTTGGGTCACGGTCACGCCGGTCTCGCCCACGGCCACCGACAGGCGCTGAATCGCTTCGCGGGTTTCGCCGGCGATATCACGGCCACGCCCGGTCAGGCGATTGGCTTCCTGGGTGGCATCGGCGGTGCGTTGCACATGGCTGGCGACTTCCTGAGTCGTCGCGGCCATCTGGTTGACCGCGGTGGCCACCTGTTCGGTTTCCACGCGCTGGCGTTCAAGACCGCTGGAGCTGTTATGCGCCAGGGTATTGGACTGCGCCGCCTGGGAGTTGAGGTGTTCAGCCGTGTCCTGCAAACGGGTAAGACACGTCTTCAGGCGCGCCTCCTGGCTGAGGATCGACATTTCCAGGCGCGCCTGGGCGCCGCGGCTGTCGGTGTACATCTGCGCGATCAGCGGGTCTGAGGTGGTCTGTTCGGCCAGGCGCAGCAAGCGCTTGAGCCCGCGTTGTTGCCAGCTCAGGCCCAACAGGCCCAGCGGTACCGACAGCGCCGCTGCCAGGGCAAAGCCCCAGTGGGAATTGAGCCACACGCCAATCAGGAAGCTCAACTGGCTGACCAGGATAAACGGCAGCCAGTCCTGCAACACCGGCAGCCACTTGTCGCGGCGCGGGATGGCCGGTTTGCCCTGGTTGATACGCTGGTAAAGCGCCTCGGCACGGCGGATCTGCTCGGCGGTGGGCTTGACCCGCACCGACTCGTAGCCGATCACCTGATTGCCATCGAAGACCGGTGTCACATAGGCGTTGACCCAATAGTGATCACCGCTCTTGCAGCGGTTCTTGACGATGCCCATCCATGGCAAGCCTTGTTTGAGCGTTGACCACATGTGTGCGAACACTGCCGCCGGCACATCCGGATGACGAACCAGGTTGTGCGGGGCACGCAGCAGTTCGTCATGGGAAAACCCACTGATCTCGACGAAGGCGTCGTTGCAGTAGGTGATCACGCCTTTGGCATCCGTGGTGGAGATCAACCGTTGCTGAGCGGGGAAGGTACGTTCGCGCTGGGTAACGGGTTGGTTATTACGCATAATTGTTCAATCCGCAAGGCTTTGACAGGTTGTCGACCGTCGCGGGGTTTTATTTAACTTATTTTTTGCAACAATCGGCGCAGCCTCAGCCCGCCAGCATCGGATAGGTAAACAACCCGAAATGCAGCAGGTTCAGCCCGAAGTGCGTAACGATCGCCGCGCCCAATCCGCCAAAGCGATACGCCAGGCCGTAGCCCAGGCCTGCGATGGTCGCCAGCAGGGTCCACTGCCAGCCTGCGCCCAGGTGTACCAGTCCGAACAGCAGGGCGGCCAACAGCAATGCGAGGTTTTCACCATAGGGCAATTGCTTGAACCGTCGGCTCAGGCCGCCCTGGATATAACCGCGGAACAGCGCTTCCTCCACCAGGGTCACCAGCAGCAGGTTATTCAACACCCACAGCCAGGCCTGCTCCGGCCACTTCGGGGCCCAACTGATGACGCCCAGCAACGCAGCGCCGCCCAGGGCGGCAATCGCCGTCAGTGTCAACGCCAGGGCGGTGGCGTAGATCGACAGGCGCAGGGTCCGGCGCGCAACAATCCACGGGCAGGCCAGCAGCAGCCAGAAGCCAATCAGCGGCTTGTCCTGGTTCAGGTACATCGAGAAAGGCACGGCGTCGTCCGTAAAGCGCTGCGGCGCGATCCCGCGACCGTTGTAGAACCCCGGCAGCCAATGCATCGCCAGCCCCAGCGCCAGCACGATAAACAGCCCGTGGCCCAGATAGCGTACCCACGGGTTTCGCTGTTGCCGCACGGCAAACCCGGCCAACAGCAGCATGGCGACGGAAAGCGCCGCCATTAACCCCAATTGCCCGTAGCTCAAGGCAAGTACATAGCCGATGGAAAGAAGCGCCAGGTACAGCCATGGCAATGCAAGCATGGGGAATCCTTGTGACAGTCAAAATCTGAGGGCGGCAGTATACCGAGCGTCACCGACGGTAAAAATGAAAACACCGCCAGGGAAGGCGGTGTTTTGGGTAGCGCGTGTCAGTTACGAGGCAATCAGCTGCCGCAACACGTAGTGCAGGATCCCGCCGGCCTTGAAGTATTCGACCTCATTGAGGGTGTCGATGCGGCACAGCACTTCGACCTTCTCGCTGCTGCCATCCTCACGGGTGATCACCAGCGTCAGGTTCATGCGTGGCTCGATCTCGGCGTTGGTCAGCCCGAGGATGTCGATCTTCTCCTTGCCGGTCAGCTTGAGTGCCTTGCGGTTCTGGTCCAGCTTGAACTGCAGGGGCAGCACGCCCATGCCCACCAGGTTGGAGCGGTGAATCCGCTCGAAACTCTCGGCAATCACCGCCTTTACCCCCAGCAGGTTGGTGCCCTTGGCCGCCCAGTCACGGCTTGAGCCGGTGCCGTATTCCTGGCCGGCGATCACCACCAGCGGGGTGCCCGAGGCCTGGTATTTCATGGCGGCGTCATAGATCGGCATTTTCTCGCCGGTAGGGATGTAGATCGTATTGCCGCCTTCCTCGCCGCCGAGCATTTCGTTGCGGATGCGAATGTTGGCGAAGGTGCCGCGCATCATCACTTCATGGTTGCCGCGGCGCGAGCCGTAGGAGTTGAAGTCCCGCGGTTCGACGCCTTGCTCGCGCAGGTATTTGCCGGCCGGGCTGTCGGTCTTGATGTTGCCGGCAGGGGAGATGTGGTCGGTGGTCACCGAGTCCCCCAGCAATGCCAGCACGTTGGCGCCCTTGACGTCTTCGATCACCGGCAGCGGGCCGCCGATGTCGTCGAAGAACGGTGGGTGCTGGATGTAGGTGGAGTCCTTCTGCCACACGTAGGTTGCAGCCTGCGGCACTTCAATGGCCTGCCACTGTTCATCACCGGCAAACACCTCGGCGTATTCCTTGTGGAACATCCCGGTGCTGACTTGTGCAACGGCGTCGGCGATTTCCTTGCTGCTGGGCCAGATGTCCCGCAGGTACACCGGTTTTCCGTCAGAGCCGGTGCCCAGTGGTTCGCTGCTGATGTCCATGCGCACGGTGCCGGCCAGGGCATAGGCCACCACGAGGGGCGGGGAGGCCAGCCAGTTGGTTTTCACCAGGGGGTGCACCCGGCCTTCGAAGTTACGGTTGCCCGAGAGCACCGAGGCCACGGCCAGGTCGGCTTTCTGGATGGCTTTTTCGATCGGCTCGGGCAGCGGCCCGGAGTTGCCGATACAGGTGGTGCAGCCATAACCCACCAGGTCGAAGCCCAGCTTGTCGAGGTATTGGGTCAAGCCTGCCGCTTTGTAGTAATCAGTCACGACTTTGGAGCCCGGCGCCAGGGAGGTTTTCACCCAGGGCTTGCTCTTCAGTCCTTTCTCCACGGCCTTTTTCGCCACCAGTCCTGCCGCCATCATCACGCTCGGGTTGGAGGTGTTGGTGCAGGAGGTAATGGCCGCGATCACCACCGCGCCGTTTTTCAGGCGATAGGTCTGGCCTTCGAAGTCGTAGTCGGCTTCACCGATCAGGTCGGCGTTGCCCACCGCAACACCGCCGCCGCCTTCGCTTTCCAGGCGGCCTTCTTCCTTGTTGGTGGGCTTGAATTGCAGGTCGAGGAAATCGCTGAAGGCCTGGCCGACGTTAGGCAGTGAGACACGGTCTTGCGGACGTTTAGGCCCGGCCAGGCTGGCTTCGACGCTGGCCATGTCCAGCGCCAGGCTGTCGGTAAAGATCGGCTCCTGACCTGCATTGCGCCACAGGCCCTGAGCCTTGGTGTAGGCCTCCACCAGTTTGACGGTTTCTGCAGGACGGCCCGACAGGCGCAGGTAGTCCAGGGTTACTTCATCCACCGGGAAGAAGCCACAGGTGGCGCCGTATTCCGGGGCCATGTTGGCGATGGTCGCGCGGTCGGCCAAAGGCAGGTCGGCCAGGCCGTCGCCATAGAACTCGACGAATTTGCCGACCACGCCCTTTTTACGCAGCATCTGGGTGACGGTCAGCACCAGGTCAGTGGCGGTGATGCCTTCTTTCAGCTTGCCAGTGAGCTTGAAGCCGATCACTTCCGGGATCAGCATCGACACCGGCTGCCCGAGCATCGCGGCTTCCGCTTCGATCCCGCCCACGCCCCAGCCCAATACGCCGAGGCCGTTGATCATGGTGGTGTGGGAATCGGTGCCGACCAGGGTGTCGGGGAAGGCATAGGTGCGGCCGTCTTCATCCTTGGTCCACACGGTGCGGCCGAGGTATTCCAGGTTGACCTGGTGACAGATGCCGGTGCCCGGTGGCACTACGCTGAAGTTGTCGAAGGCGCTCTGGCCCCAGCGCAGGAAGGCGTAGCGTTCGCCGTTGCGCTGCATTTCGATGTCGACGTTTTCCTGGAAGGCGCCGGTGGTGGCGAACTTGTCGACCATCACCGAGTGGTCGATCACCAGGTCCACCGGTGACAGCGGGTTGATGCGTTGCGGGTCACCGCCGGCCTTGGCCACGGCGGCGCGCATGGCGGCCAGGTCGACCACGGCGGGCACGCCGGTAAAGTCTTGCATCAGCACACGGGCGGGGCGGTATTGGATCTCGCGGTCGGAGCGGCGCTCCTTGAGCCAGGCGGCAATGGCCTTGAGGTCGGCGCCGGTGACGGTCTTTTCGTCTTCCCAGCGCAGCAGGTTTTCCAGCAGCACCTTGAGGGACATCGGCAGCTTGTCCAGATCACCCAGGCTCTTGGCGGCTTCGGGCAGGCTGAAGTAGTGATAGGTCTTGTCGTCGATCTGTAAGGCTTTAAGGGTTCTCAGACTATCAAGGGATGACATTACATGACTCCTTATGGTCCGCACGGCTACGGACCTGACGGGACGAACAGAGCTTACAAATTAGCCCTGTTTTAAGTAGCTGGCTAATTACTGGACTCTATCAATAAGTCCAAGGTTCCGAACTCGGCTATCATGCGCGCGTTTTCATGACAGGCATTGCGCTATAGCAAGCCCGTGATCCAGGAGAGTTGATGAACACCCTTTTTATGCACTGCCGCCCGGGTTTTGAAGGCGAAGTCTGTTCCGAGATCGCGGAACACGCCGCACGCCTGAACGTTTCGGGCTATGCCAAGGCCAAGACCGGCAGCGCCTGCGCCGAATTTGTCTGCACCGAAGAAGACGGCGCCCAGCGCCTGATGCGCGGCCAACGCTTTGCCGAGCTGATCTTCCCGAGGCAGTGGGCGCGCGGGGTGTTCATCGACTTGCCGGAAACCGACCGTATCAGCGTGATCCTCGCGCACCTGCGGGATTTCCCGGTGTGCGGCAGCCTGTGGCTGGAAATGGTCGACACCAATGACGGCAAGGAGCTGTCGAACTTCTGCAAGAAATTCGAAGTTCACTTGCGCAAGGCGCTGATGGCCGCCGGCAAACTGGTGGAAGACGCCAGCAAGCCGCGCCTGCTGTTGACCTTCAAGAGCGGCCGCGAAGTGTTCATGGGCCTGGCCGAGTCGAACAACTCGGCCATGTGGCCGATGGGCATCCCACGCCTCAAATTCCCGCGGGACGCGCCAAGCCGCTCGACCTTGAAGCTGGAAGAGGCCTGGCACCACTTTATCCCCCGAGACCAGTGGGACGAGCGCCTGCACAGCGACATGACCGGCGTCGACCTCGGCGCAGCGCCTGGCGGCTGGACCTGGCAACTGGTCAACCGTGGCATGCTGGTGACCGCCATCGACAACGGCCCGATGGCCGAAAGCCTGATGGACACCGGGCTGGTGCAGCACTTGATGGCCGACGGCTTTATCTACACCCCCAAGCAGCCGGTGGACTGGATGGTCTGCGACATCGTCGAAAAACCGGCGCGCAATGCGGCCCTGTTGGAAACCTGGATTGGCGAGGGACACTGCCGCGAAGCGGTGGTCAACCTGAAGTTGCCGATGAAGCAGCGTTATGCCGAAGTGAAGCGCCTGCTTGAACGCATCGCGGAAGGCTTCAAGGAACGTGGCATCCGGGTGGAGATCGGCTGCAAGCAGCTGTACCACGACCGTGAAGAAGTGACCTGCCATTTGCGCCGGTTGGATGTGAAGAAGCCAAAGGCCCGGTAAACGCTGCTCAATGTAGGAGCGAGCTTGCTCGCGAAAAAACCGAGGGCGCCGCTGGCTACCTGGCGCCCCGCGTTACCGTTAAAATGCCGGCCTGTTTAGGAGTAAACCATGAGCCTGACCCCTGATTTACCCGTCGATGCCGTCCTCGACGCCACCGGCCTCAACTGCCCGGAGCCAGTGATGATGCTGCACCAGCACATCCGCGACCTAGCGCCCGGTGGCTTGCTCAAGGTGATCGCGACCGATCCGTCGACCCGTCGCGACATCCCCAAGTTCTGCGTGTTTCTCGACCATGAACTGGTGGACCAGCAGGAGCAGGCCGGTACCTACCTATACTGGATCCGCAAGAAATCGGCTTAAGCCCGGCGAATCCGCTTGCGTGCGCTGCGCACCAGGCGGATCACCAACATCGCCGCGGCACAGCTCAGGCCCACGATCAGCCCCTGCCACAAGCCGCTCGGGCCTCGGGCCTGGCCCAGCCACTCGGTCAGCCCCAGCGCGTAGCCCACCGGCAAGCCCACGCCCCAATACGCAAACAACGTCAGCACCATGGTCACCCGAGTGTCCTGGTAACCACGTAGTGCGCCGGCGGCCGTGACCTGGATCGCGTCCGAGAACTGAAACAGCGCCGCAAACACAATCAGCATCGCCGCCACCTGGATCACCAGCGGGTCCTGGGTGTAGATGGTGGCGATCTGTTCGCGAAACAGCAGCATCAGGCTGCAGGACAGGCAGGCATACACCAGCGCCGTGCCCATTCCGACACCTGCGGCAAAGCGCGCCTCACGGGGTTCGCCACGGCCCAGGGCCTGGCCCACGCGCACGGTGACCGCCATGCTCAGGGAGTAGGGGATCATGAACACCAGCGAGCTGAAGTTCAGCGCGATCTGGTGCCCGGCCACCACCGTGGCACCGAGGCTGCCGATCAGCAGCGCGATCACCGCAAAAATGCTCGACTCGGCGAACACCGCGATCCCGATGGGCAAGCCAATGCTCAACACACGCTTGATCACCGACCATTGCGGCCAGTCAAAGCGCTTGAACAGCTCGCTGCTCTGATACACCGGCGCCCAGCGGGTCCAGGCGGCCAGGCCGAGCATCATCACCCACATCACGATCGCCGTGGCCCAGCCGCAACCGATGCCGCCCATGGCCGGCACGCCGAAGTGGCCGTAGATGAACACATAGTTCAACGGAATATTCAGCGCCAGCCCGCACAGG
This sequence comes from Pseudomonas sp. P7758, assembly GCF_013386485.1. NCBI lineage: Bacteria > Pseudomonadati > Pseudomonadota > Gammaproteobacteria > Pseudomonadales > Pseudomonadaceae > Pseudomonas > Pseudomonas sp. P7758. The sequence continues at coordinate 21,846 of NZ_JACARS010000071.1, forward strand.
CCCATGACCATGCTCGGCCGCGTTCGGCCCAGCCCGTCGCTGAAGCAGCGCAGCACGTAATACAACGCAATGGCCGGCATGCCCGAAGCGATGCCGTGCAGGTAGCCCATGCAGGGCTTGATCAACTCGGGATCGACCTTCATCAGGTGCAGGATCGGTTCGGCGCTGATCAGCAACAGCAGCGCGGTAATTCCCACCACCAGTGCCAGCCACATCGACTGGCGCACCAGCGGGCCGATTTCACCGTGGGTGCCGGCGCCAAAGCGCTGGGCGACTTTCGGCGTGGTGGCCAACAGGGTGCCGGTCATCAGCAGGTACACCGGGATCCAGATGGAGTTGCCCAGGGCGACCGCCGCCAGGTCTCGGGAGCTGACACGCCCGGCCATCACGGCATCGACGAACCCCATGGCGGTGGTCGCCAGTTGCCCGATCATGATCGGCAGCGCCAGGGCCAGCAGGTTGCGCACTTCAAGGCTGACGCGGGCGGGGCGAGAAAGGGCGGTGGTGGTTGTGGCAGTGTTCACGTACAGATGTCCGATAGGGGGAGCGCAGGACGGCGCATTCTACGCCTTGACGTGTTGGTCAGGAAAAAACCTGTGTTGTGGATTTGTAAACACATCCCCGCGCAAATGCAGCGTTTTGTGGCGAGGGCGCTTGCTGTGGTGAGGGAGCTTGCTCCCGCTGGGCTGCGCAGCAGCCCCATAACGGGCAACCGATGTGTACCTGAAAAAACACGGTGCTGCATTTGGGAGCGCTGCGCACTCCAGCGGGAGCAAGCTCCCTCGCCACAAGGAAAACCGCTGTACACTGCTGATCCGCGAAAGGAGCCTGCCATGCTGATTGTTGCCGACGAAAATATCCCGCTGCTCGATGCATTCTTCGAAGGATTCGGCGAGATTCGCCGGGTTCCGGGCCGGTCCATTGACCGCGCGACTATCGAGCAGGCCGATGTGCTGCTGGTGCGTTCAGTGACCAACGTCAACCGGGCCTTGCTCGAAGGCACGCCGGTGCGGTTTGTCGGCACCTGCACCATCGGCACTGATCACCTCGACCTCGATTACTTCCAGCGCGCCGGCATCCAATGGTCCAGCGCCCCCGGCTGCAATGCCCGTGGCGTGGTCGACTATGTGCTGGGCAGCCTGCTGACCCTGGCCGAGATCGAAGGCGCCGACCTGGCCCAGCGCACCTACGGTGTGGTGGGTGCCGGTGAAGTCGGCGGGCGTCTGGTCAAGGTGCTCAAGGCGTTGGGCTGGAACGTGCTGGTGTGCGACCCGCCCCGGCAGATCGCCGAGGACGGTGATTACGTCAGCCTGGAGCAGATCGTCGAGCAGTGCGATGTGATCAGCCTGCACACGCCGCTGAACAAATCCGGCAACGGCTCCACCTGGCACTTGTTCGACCGCGAGCGCCTCAACCAGCTCAAGCCCGGTGCCTGGCTGATCAACGCCAGCCGCGGCCCGGTGGTGGACAACGCCGCCCTCAAGGAGGTGCTGCTGGAGCGCGAAGACCTGCAGGCCGTGCTGGATGTGTGGGAAGGCGAGCCGCAGGTGGACGTCGACCTGGCCGACCTGTGTGTGCTGGCCACCCCGCATATCGCCGGCTACAGCCTGGACGGCAAGCAGCGCGGCACGGCGCAGATCTATCAGGCGTTTTGCCGGCATCTTGGTCAGGACCCGACGATTCAATTGAGCGACTTGCTGCCGGAGCCGTGGCTGGCCGAAGTCAGCCTCAATGCCAATACCGATCCGGCCTGGGCCTTGGCGACCCTGTGCCGCAGCGTGTACGACCCGCGCCGTGATGACGCGGATTTCCGCCGCAGCCTGGTAGGCACAGTGGATGAGCAGCGCAAGGCCTTCGACCTATTGCGCAAGCACTACCCCGAGCGGCGTGAGATTGACGGCTTGAAAGTGCGGATCAACGGCGAGTCTGCCGCCTTGTCGAGCATCGTGGCAGCATTGGGCGCACAGGCAATCTGAAGGCATAAAAAACCCGGCCATCAAGGCCGGGTTTAAGAGAGCGTGGGCGAATCAGCCTCGCTTGGCAGGCTTGACCAATTTCTGTTCCAGTTCGGCGCACGCGCTCTGGATCATTTCTTCGGTGATTTGCACTTCGCGGCCCTGAGCGTCGATATACGAGCAAGGCAATTGCTGCGGTTGGCGGATCACTTGAATTTTGGCGTTGCTGCTGTTTTGCAAGGACATGGCCCGTCTCCTCATCAGGTTGTGTACCTACTTTAAAACCCCCGCGTGACCGCGTTGTTACAACTCCTTGCGCGGCCCGCAGATCGAATGCCCAGTCCAGCAGAAACCGATACAAATTTCCAGCCGGTCCTTAGACCGATAGCCTCTAGGGCCTAGGTTCGGTGAGCATAATTAACCTGACTCATTGTGATTCGCTCAAGTTCCCCCCATGTAGCTATGCAGGTTCCCGTCTCCAACCTTCAGGTGAAACCCTCCATGCTCTCAGCCCGTCAACGCCGCGCGATTCGCCTGGCCAGTCGCTTCGTCGCTCCCTACCGCTGGCAGGCCCTGGGCGCCTTGTTGGCGCTGATCGTCACCGCCGGCATTACCTTGTCCATGGGCCAGGGTATTCGCCTGCTGGTGGACCAGGGGTTCATGACCCAGTCGCCGCACCTGCTCAACCAATCCATCGGTCTGTTCATGATCCTGGTGCTGGGCCTGGCGGTGGGCACCTTTGCGCGGTTTTACCTGGTGTCGTGGGTCGGCGAGCGGGTGGTGGCGGACATCCGGCGGCAGGTGTTCAACCACTTGATCTACCTGCATCCGGGCTTCTACGAAAACAACCGCAGCTCGGAAATCCAGTCCCGGCTGACCACCGACACCACCTTGCTGCAATCGGTGATCGGCTCCTCGCTGTCGCTGTTCCTGCGCAACGCCTTGATGGTGATCGGCGGGATCGTGCTGCTGTTTGTCACCAACCCCAAGCTCACCAGCATCGTCGTGATAGCGCTGCCACTGGTGCTGGCGCCGATCCTGATCTTCGGCCGCCGGGTGCGCAGCCTGTCGCGCCAGAGCCAGGACCGCATCGCCGATGTCGGCAGCTATGTGTCCGAGACCCTCGGCCAGATCAAGACCGTGCAGGCCTACAACCACCAGGTCCAGGACGAACAGCGCTTCGCGCTGACGGTGGAAGAGGCGTTCACCACCGCCCGCAAACGCATCGTGCAGCGCGCCTGGCTGATTACCCTGGTGATCATGCTGGTGCTGGGCGCCGTGGGCGTGATGCTCTGGGTCGGCGGCATGGACGTGATCGGCGGGCGCATTTCCGGTGGTGAGCTGGCGGCGTTCGTGTTCTACAGCCTGATCGTCGGCAGTGCCGTCGGTACCTTGAGTGAAGTGTTGGGCGAGTTGCAGCGCGCCGCCGGTGCGGCGGAGCGGATTGGCGAATTGCTGCAGTCGAGCAATGAGATCAAGGCGCCCGAAGCCAACGTGATCAAGTTGCCGGAGCGGGTCAGTGGCCGCCTGGAAATCCAGGATTTGCGCTTCTCTTATCCTTCGCGTCCGGATCGTTTTGCCATCGACGGCTTGAGCCTGAGCATCAATGCAGGCGAAACCCTGGCCCTGGTCGGTCCGTCCGGCGCGGGTAAATCGACGATGTTCGATCTGTTGCTGCGTTTCTACGATCCCCAGCAAGGCCGCATCCTGCTTGAAGGCCACCCGCTGACCGAGCTGGATCCGCTGGACCTGCGCCGCTGTTTCGCCCTGGTGTCCCAGAGCCCGGCGCTGTTCTTTGGCACTGTCGAAGAGAACATCCGCTACGGCAATCCGTCGGCCACCTTTGCCCAGGTCGAGGAGGCGGCGCGCATCGCCCACGCCCACGATTTCATTTTGCAAATGCCCGACGGCTACCAGACCCACCTGGGCGACGGCGGCATGGGCCTTTCGGGCGGCCAGCGCCAACGCCTGGCCATCGCCCGGGCCTTGTTGGTGGATGCACCGATCCTGCTGCTGGACGAAGCCACCAGCGCGCTGGACGCCCAGAGCGAACACCTGATCCAGCAGGCGCTGCCGCAGTTGATGGAAGGGCGCACCACCCTGGTCATCGCCCACCGGCTGGCCACCGTGAAGAATGCCGACCGGATTGCCGTGATGGACCAGGGCAAGCTGGTGGCGGTGGGGACGCATCAGCAACTGATCGCCAGCAATCCGCTGTATGCACGGCTGGCGGCGTTGCAGTTCAGTGATGGTGAGTCGACCACCCACTGATTCACCGCCCACAAAAAATGCCCGCATCTCTCAATGCGGGCATTTTTTATGGGACGCGTTACTTACTGATCATCAAAATACCGCTCATGCCAATCCACCAGCGGCTGCGGTGCATTGAGCTTCTGCCCGTAGATCACCGAATAAGACAGCACGTTCTGCACATACTGGCGGGTTTCGTCGAACGGGATGCTTTCCACCCACACATCGAAACTCAGGTGATCGGCGCCGCGCAGCCATTGGCGTACACGGCCCGGGCCGGCGTTGTAGGCGGCGGTGGCGAGCACGCGGTTGCCGTTGAACTGGGCGTGGACCTGGCTCAGGTAGGCGGCGCCGAGCTGGATGTTCTTGTCCGGGTCGAGCACCTGCTGTTGCGAAGCCAGCGGGATGCTGAACTTTCGCGCAGTCTCCTTGGCGGTGCCGGGCATCAGTTGCATCAGGCCGGTGGCGCCGACGCCGGAGCGCGCGTCGTCCATGAAGGCGCTTTCCTGGCGGGTGATCGCAAATACCCAGCTGGAATGCACGCCGCGGACCTTGGCTTCGCGCACCAGGGTGTCGCGGTGGGCCATCGGGAAGCGGATGTCCAGGTCGTCCCAGTACTGCGCCTGGCTGATGGTGCGGATCGCCGGGAAGTACCACTTCATGTCGTAGGCCAACTTGGCCTGGGCGACCATTTCGTCGCGGTTGAAATGCCGGCTGACGTGGTACCACTCGCGGCGGCCATCAACGATCTGGCCACGGGCGTAGAACTCCAGGGCGCGGCGCACGCCCGGTGTGTTGCGTACCTTGTTCATCAGCGCCTGGCTCATCACCAGTGGCTTGTTGTTCAGTTGGTACGGGGACTGGGAGCGATCCGCCGCCAGGAAACCGTAAAAGTCTCGTTCCTTGGCCAGGCCCTTGTACATCACCAGGGCTTGCGGGTTCTTCGGCTCTGCCAGTTCCAGGCTGCGGGCCTGCCAGTAGCGCCAGCGGTTGGTGGTGGCCAGGTCCTGGGGCAGCTTGCGGGTCAACTGGTAGGCGTCTTCCCAGCGGGCCAGGCGCAACAGCAGGCGCAGGCGCCATTCGGAAACGGTGTTGTCCCGCAGTTCCGGATCGTACTTGGTCATCACGTCAAGGGCGCGCGGGTCGTAGCGGCGTGCCAGGGTCAAGCCGATTTCCCGGGCGATCGACACTTTTTCGTCACGCGAGAAGTGCATGCTGCTGGCATAACCGTCGAGCAGGGCCATGGCCTTGTCCGGGTCCTGGCGTGCCAGGCGGCGCAGGCCCAGGCCTACGGCATCGGACATGGCTTCGTTGGCCGGCAGGAAGCGCGATGGGTCGCCGAGCATGTCGGGCTTCTGCGCCACGTCCACCATCAGGCGGCCCTGGGCGCCGAGGGTCGGCAGGGTCTTCACCAGGCTGTTGGCCAACGGATAGTTGCGGGCTTCGGCGGCCAGCTTGGCGCGGTCCCATATCTTCTGTTCGGTCAGTTGGCCGTCGGCGGCCCACTGGCCAAAGGTGGCATCACAGGCCGCAGGCTGGGATTTACCGGTCAGCCACAGCTTCTCGGTGGTTTTATAACCTTCGGCTTTTTGGTTGTGGGTCAGCTGGAATTGGCCATGGAGGCAGTCCAGTTCGACGAAATTGAGTTTGGCGTCGTAGTACTTTTCAAAGGTTTGCCAGTCGCCACGGTCGGCCAGCCAGCGCAACCAGCGCAGTTTCATCCAGTTGGCCTGGGGCAGGTCGCCGTTCTTGGCGAGGAATTGTTCGATCTCCTCGTTGCTGGCGGTTTTCAGTCGCGCCGTGAGCTCGTCGTAGGCGAGGTACGGCGTCAACGGGTAGTCGGCCAGGGCCTGGCTGTATTGGAAATACGGGCCGCTGTCGCCTTTGGCGAGGGCTCGTTTGGCTTCATCGTAATATTGACGTTGGGTGGTGAGGTCCACGGCCTGGGCGGATTGAACGGCGGTGGCAGAAAGAAGCAGACAAGATAAAAAGCTGAAAAGGCGACTGCGCATGAGACGTCCGTGCAGAGGAATCTGGACTAGTGCCGACGTCGCCGACACTGATTGCCCCTAGCTTAGCCTTTTGCCCGCAACCGGTGAAAGCTTTGCCGGTCGCTTCGTTCAAGTTCATCTGAAATGTCCAACAGAACGTGTCAGCGGCGAAAATGCCGGCCGCCTCGAGCCCTAAGTCAGGTAGAATGCGCGCCCAGTTTTTGGAGAAGCGTATGACCCTGCTCAAATTCAGCGATGTGTCCCTTGCTTTCGGCGCTATGCCGTTGTTGGACAAGGTGTCCTGGCAGATCGCCCGTGGTGAGCGGGTGTGCATCATCGGCCGCAACGGCACCGGCAAGTCCAGCATGATGAAGCTGGTAAAAGGCGACCAGAAGCCCGATGACGGCTCTGTCTGGCGCGCCCCGGGCCTCAAGATTGGCGAATTGCCGCAAGAATTGCCGGTGGCCGACGGACGGACAGTGTTCGACGTGGTTGCCGAAGGCCTCGACGGCGTGGGCGCACTGCTCGCCGAATACCATCACCTGGCGCAGAACTGCGTCACCGAAGCCGACCTGGACAAGCTGATGCACGTCCAGCAAGACCTCGAAGCCCGCGACGGCTGGCGCTTGCAGCAATTGGTCGACAGCACCCTGAGCCGCCTGCAACTGCCCGCCGACAAGACCCTCGCCGAATTGTCCGGCGGCTGGCGTCGCCGCGTCCTGCTGGCCCAGGCCCTGGTTTCCGAACCGGATCTGTTGCTGCTCGACGAACCGACCAACCACCTGGACATCGGCGCAATCGCCTGGCTTGAAGAAGCCCTCAAGGATTTCCAGGGCGCCGTGCTGTTCATCACGCACGACCGTTCCTTCCTGCAGAACCTGGCAACCCGCATCCTCGAACTGGACCGTGGTGGCCTGATCGACTGGAACGGCGACTACGCCAGTTTCCTGGTGCACAAGGAAGCCGCGCTGTCTGCGGAAGAAACCGCCAATGCCCTGTTCGATAAGAAGCTGGCCCAGGAAGAAGTCTGGATCCGCCAGGGCATCAAGGCCCGCCGCACCCGTAACGAAGGCCGCGTACGTGCCCTGAAAGCCCTGCGTGTCGAGCGCAGCGAGCGCCGTGAACGCACCGGCAAGGCCAATATCCAGCTGGACACCGCCGACAAGTCGGGCAAGCAAGTGATGGTGCTGGAAAACGTCAGCTTCCATCACCCGGACGGCCCGTTCCTGATCAAGGACTTCTCCATGGTCCTGCAGCGCGGCGACCGTATCGGCCTGCTCGGCGCCAACGGTACCGGCAAGACCACCTTGCTCAAGCTGATGCTCAACGGCCTGCAACCCACCAGCGGTACCGTGGAAGAGGGCACGCGCATCGACGTGGCCTACTTCGACCAGTTGCGCCACCAGTTGGACCTGGAAAAAACCGTGATCGACAACGTCGCCGAAGGTCGCGACTTTATCGACATCGACGGCCAGAGCCGCCACGTGCTGAGCTACCTGGGCGACTTCCTGTTCAGCCCGCAGCGTGCACGTACGCCGGTCAAGGCCTTGTCCGGTGGTGAGCGTGCGCGCCTGCTGCTGGCCAAGTTGTTCAGCAAGCCAGCCAACCTGCTGGTACTCGACGAACCGACCAACGACCTCGACGTGGAAACCCTGGAACTGCTGGAAGAGGTCCTGCTGACCTTCAACGGCACCGTGCTGATGGTCAGTCACGACCGGGCATTCCTCGATAACGTGGTCACCAGCACCCTGGTCTTCGAAGGCGAAGGCAAGGTGCGTGAATACGTCGGTGGTTATCAGGACTGGCTGCGCCAGGGCGGCTCGCCGCGCCTGCTGGGCGTGACCGAGAGCAAGTCCGGCAAGGCTGACTTGTCCTCGGCCGTGGTTGCTCCAGTGGCTGCTGCTCCGGCACCAGCCCAGGAAGCACCTGCTGCGAAGAAGAAGCTCAGCTACAAGCTGCAACGTGAGCTGGAAGCACTGCCGGGTGATATCGACGCCAAGGAACAGCAGATTGCTGCCGTTGAAGCTGAAATGGCTGACGCGGGTTTCTACCTGCGTCCGGCTGCAGAAACCGCCAAGGTGATTGCATCCCTCGAGCAGCTTAACAGCGAGCTTGAAGCCCTGGTTGAACGCTGGGCCGAGCTGGATGCCTGAGTGATTCAAGCGCAATAAAAAACCCGGCGCTCATTTGTATGAGCGCCGGGTTTTTTGTATGAAACGCGGTTCAGATGTGGGAGCGGGCTTGCTCGCGAATGCGGTGTGTCAGTCCATATATTTGTCGACTGATCCACCGCTTTCGCGAGCAAGCCCGCTCCCACACAAGCCCGCTCCCACATTGGATTGCCGTTGGTCTTACGAGCTCTTGACCAGTTTCACGGCCAGCACATCGCAAGGTGCGCCGTGCAGCACGTCATTGGCGGTGGAGCCCAGCAGCAAGGCCAGGCCGTGACGGCCGTGGCTGCCGACCACGATCAGGTCGCAACCTTGCTCCTTGGCCAGGTGGTGGATTTCCTGGCGCGGCTGGCCGTAGGTCAGGTGGCTCTGGTCTTTTTTCAGGGCAGGGTACTTGTTGATCAGCCGGTCAAGGCGTTCCTTGGCCTGGTCGAACTGCTGCTGTTGCAGTTGGGAAAGGTCCATCGGCACATCGCCGCCAAAGGCCATGGCCATCGGTTCGACGATATGCACCAGGGACAGCTTCACCGAGTCGCCTGCAAGGCCTACGGCCCGCTTGATCACGGGGTCGCATTCTTCGGTCAGGTCCACGGCGACCAGAATATGTTCGTAGGGCATGAGGAGTCCTCCAAGGGAAAGCGATAAGTTCAGTATGGCTGGTTTCAAGCGGATGGGGTTGCGTCAGGTCAAATCCGCTCATCAAGAAATTCGGGAGTACACATATGACGGTCTGGATAGTGGTGTCAATCCTTGCGCTGGTTTTAAGCCCCCTGGCGTGGCTGCGTCCTTCGCGCCATTCGAGCGGGCGCATGGCTTTGCGCATGGAGGCGCGGCGCATTGGCCTGGCCATGCAGCTGACGCCCCAGGAATGGCCGCACTGGCTCAAGCACGAGCCGCCAAGCCCGTGTGCCCAGTATCACCGGCCACGGCGTGGCACCACGCGGGTGACCTGGAGTTACTGGCAGTTGGAGCCGGGGGTTTGGGTCAATCAGTGGCAGGAAACCTGCGTCGATGAAAAGTTGTTGCCACATTTTGCGACGCTGCCGGCGAACGTCTACAAAGTCGAAGCCGACAAGCAAATGATCACCCTGTACTGGGGCGAGAAGGGCGAGTTGAGCGTGTTGCAGGACATTGACGCAGTGCTCAAGGCGCTGGCCTGAGATTCCTGCGGGCATTAAAAAGCCCGAAAGCATCATCGGGCTGGAGTTGGCCAGGCAGGCCGGTAATTCGTTTTACGTGCCGCTAGCCTAGCCGCATATTCGGTTCTGTACAGCCCTTTAAATCAAAATTCACATTATTGATTTCGCGAATGATTAAACATTGGCGGGGCGATGCCGGCTGCCCCGGGTTCTGAAATGACTGAAAAGTCGCGTTTTTGCGGCCCTTTCGAGCGATTGACAATTCGTCGGATTTGGCTGAAGGTGACGTACCCAAATCAAACGGGCGTATGAATTGAGCGTTTGTCTTTCAGACCGTTCGTACAGAATCCCGACTATCGCGTTGGCGGGTGTGCCTGGCAACTTGGCGTTAGCATCGACGGTAACGTCAGTGCCTACGCTGAATCCTGCGTCCGACGTGTACTGTTCAGCTTCCATATCGTGGAGATCAGTTGATGATTTACGAAGGTAAAGCCATCACGGTTAAGGCTCTTGAAAGTGGCATCGTCGAATTGAAATTCGACCTCAAGGGTGAGTCCGTCAACAAGTTCAACCGTCTAACCCTGAATGAATTGCGTCAGGCCGTAGACACCATCAAAGCAGATGCTTCGGTCAAGGGCGTGATCGTCTCCAGCGGCAAGGACGTGTTCATCGTCGGCGCTGACATCACCGAATTCGTCGACAACTTCAAGCTGCCCGATGCCGAGCTTGTGGCTGGCAACCTCGAAGCCAACAAGATTTTCAGCGATTTCGAAGACCTCAACGTGCCGACCGTTGCCGCGATCAATGGCATCGCCCTGGGCGGCGGTCTGGAAATGTGCCTGGCCGCCGACTTCCGCGTGATGTCTGCCACCGCGAAAATCGGCCTGCCGGAAGTCAAGCTGGGCATCTACCCGGGCTTCGGCGGTACCGTGCGCCTGCCGCGCATCATCGGTGCCGACAATGCCATCGAGTGGATTGCCGCCGGCAAGGAAAACCGTGCTGAAGACGCGCTGAAAGTCGGCGCCGTGGATGCTGTGGTGGCTCCCGACAAGCTGGCAGAGGCCGCGCTGAACCTGATCAAGGGCGCCATCAGCGGCGAATTTGACTACAAGGCCAAGCGTCAGCCAAAGCTGGAAAAACTCAAGCTCAACGCCATCGAACAGATGATGTCGTTCGAAACCGCCAAGGGTTTCGTGGCTGGCCAGGCCGGCCCGAACTACCCGGCGCCGGTTGAAGCGATCAAGACCATCCAGAAGGCCGCGAACTTCGGTCGCGACAAAGCCCTGGAAGTCGAAGCTGCCGGCTTCGTCAAACTGGCCAAGACCTCTGCCGCGCAGAGCTTGATCGGTCTGTTCCTGAACGATCAGGAACTGAAGAAAAAGGCCAAGGCCTACGACGAAATCGCTCGCGACGTTAAACAGGCTGCCGTACTCGGCGCCGGTATCATGGGCGGCGGTATCGCCTATCAGTCGGCGTCCAAAGGCACGCCGATCCTGATGAAAGACATCAACGAGCACGGCATCGAGCAGGGTCTGGCAGAAGCCGCGAAACTGCTGGTAGGTCGCGTTGATAAAGGCCGCATGACTGCAGCGAAAATGGCTGAAGTGCTTAACGGCATTCGTCCGACCCTGTCCTACGGTGATTTCGGCCACGTCGACCTGGTGGTCGAAGCGGTTGTCGAGAACCCGAAGGTCAAGCAGGCGGTACTGGCTGAAGTTGAAGCCCAGGTGAAAGAAGACACGATCCTGGCGTCCAACACCTCGACCATTTCCATCACCTTGCTGGCCAAGGCCCTCAAGCGTCCGGAAAACTTCGTCGGCATGCACTTCTTCAACCCGGTGCACATGATGCCGCTGGTGGAAGTGATCCGTGGCGAGAAGTCCAGCGAGCTGGCCGTTGCCACCACCGTTGCCTACGCCAAGAAAATGGGCAAGAACCCGATCGTCGTCAATGACTGCCCGGGCTTCCTGGTCAACCGCGTACTGTTCCCGTACTTCGGCGGTTTCGCCAAGCTGGTCAGCGCCGGTGTGGACTTCGTGCGCATCGACAAGGTCATGGAAAAATTCGGCTGGCCAATGGGCCCGGCGTACCTGATGGACGTGGTCGGCATCGACACCGGCCACCACGGTCGCGACGTAATGGCTGAAGGCTTCCCGGACCGCATGAAAGACGACCGCCGCTCGGCGATCGACGCGCTCTACGAAGCCAAGCGCCTGGGCCAGAAGAATGGCAAGGGCTTCTACGCCTACGAGACCGACAAGAAGGGCAAGCAGAAGAAAGTGGCCGACCCATCGGTTCACGAAGTACTCGCGCCGGTCATCTACGAACAGCGTGAAGTGTCCGACGAGGACATCGTCAACTGGATGATGATCGCCCTGTGCCTGGAAACCGTGCGTTGCCTGGAAGACGGCATCGTTGAAACCGCAGCCGAGGCCGACATGGGCCTGGTCTACGGTATTGGTTTCCCTCCATTCCGTGGTGGTGCGCTACGTTACATCGATTCCATCGGTGTGGCCGAGTTCGTTGCCCTGGCTGATCAATACGCTGATCTGGGCCCGCTGTACCACCCGACTGCGAAGCTGCGCGAGATGGCCAAGAACGGCCAGAGCTTCTTCGGTTAAGTGCCCAGACGACTAGAGCGAGAATATTTATGAGCTTGAATCCAAGAGACGTCGTGATTGTCGACTTCGGTCGTACTCCGATGGGCCGCTCCAAGGGCGGCATGCACCGCAACACCCGTGCCGAAGACATGTCGGCGCACCTGATCAGCAAATTGCTGGAACGCAACGTCAAGGTCGACCCGAACGAAGTCGAAGACGTGATCTGGGGCTGCGTCAACCAGACCCTGGAGCAGGGCTGGAACATCGCCCGCATGGCTTCCCTGATGACGCAGATCCCGCACACCGCTGCCGGCCAGACCGTCAGCCGCCTGTGTGGCTCGTCCATGAGCGCGCTGCACACCGCTGCCCAAGCGATCATGACCGGTAACGGTGATGTGTTCGTGGTCGGCGGCGTGGAGCACATGGGCCACGTCAGCATGATGCACGGTGTGGATCCGAACCCGCACATGTCCCTGTACGCGGCGAAAGCCTCGGGCATGATGGGCCTCACCGCTGAAATGCTCGGCAAAATGCACGGCATTACCCGCGAAGCCCAGGATGCATTCGGCCTGCGTTCCCACCAGTTGGCCCACAAGGCAACCGTGGAAGGCAAGTTCAAGGATGAAATCATCCCGATGAACGGCTACGACGAGAACGGTTTCCTGAAACTGTTCGACTACGACGAAACCATTCGTCCGGACACCACCCTGGAAAGCCTGGCGGCCCTGAAGCCGGCCTTCAATCCAAAGGGCGGCACCGTGACAGCCGGTACTTCGTCGCAGATCACTGACGGTGCTTCGTGCATGATCGTGATGTCGGCCCAGCGTGCCCAGGACCTGGGTATCCAGCCGATGGCCGTGATTCGTTCGATGGCAGTCGCAGGTGTGGACCCGGCAATCATGGGCTATGGTCCAGTACCGGCCACACAAAAAGCATTGAAGCGCGCAGGCCTGACTATCTCCGACATCGACTTCTTCGAGCTCAACGAAGCTTTCGCCGCACAGGCCCTGCCAGTGCTGAAAGATTTGAAAGTGCTCGACAAGATGAACGAGAAGGTTAACCTGCACGGCGGCGCGATTGCCTTGGGTCACCCGTTTGGGTGTTCCGGCGCTCGTATCTCCGGCACGTTGCTTAACGTGATGAAGCAAAATGGCGGCAACCTTGGGGTTGCAACCATGTGCATTGGCCTCGGCCAAGGCATCTCCACCGTCTTCGAACGTATCTAAACGTTTCGTTGACGGAAGCCGGGGCCCAGTGCCCCGGTTTTTGTTTTTTGGAATTTTTTATATTTTTTTTAACAAATTTTGTAAGAGGGCCAGAGCATGAAAGTCGAACCAGGGCTCTACCAGCATTATAAAGGTCCGCAGTACCGCGTTTTTAATGTGGCGCGGCATTCCGAGACCGAAGAGGAAGTGGTGTTCTACCAAGCACTGTATGGCGATTACGGCTTTTGGGTGCGTCCCTTGAGCATGTTCCTTGAGACCGTCGAAGTTGACGGCGAACAGGTCCCGCGCTTTGCTTTGATGCAGGCCGAAGCCAGCCTTTTTTCCGCGCAATAAAGGCAGGCCGCGCAGAATGCTGCGCTTGACCTCACCTTGTTGCCACTATATATAGCGTTGCCGCGTCAGGCGCCAACCGCCTTTCACTTCTCGAATTCAGGAATTTTCCGATCCATGGGCAAATCGCTGGTCATTGTGGAATCCCCGGCTAAGGCCAAGACCATCAACAAGTACTTGGGTAACGAGTACGTGGTGAAGTCGAGTATCGGCCATATCCGAGACCTGCCCACCAGCGGTTCGGCTAGCGCCAGCAAGGAGCCTGCCGCCAAGCGCGGCAAGGCGGCTGCGGGCGAAGGTCCGGTGCTCACGCCTAAAGAGAAAGCGCGCAAGCAGCTGGTCTCGCGCATGGGTGTCGATCCCGATCATGGCTGGAAAGCCAAGTACGAGATCCTCCCGGGCAAGGAAAAGGTCATCGAAGAGCTGCGCCGGCTCGCCAAGGATGCTGACACCATCTATCTCGCAACCGACTTGGACCGCGAAGGGGAGGCTATTGCCTGGCACCTGCGGGAAGCCATCGGGGGTGACGACAGCCGCTACAAGCGCGTGGTGTTCAACGAAATTACCAAGAAGGCGATCCAGGAAGCCTTCTCCAAGCCGGGCGAACTGGACATTGACCGCGTCAATGCCCAGCAGGCCCGTCGCTTCCTCGACCGCGTCGTGGGTTACATGGTCTCGCCGCTGCTGTGGGCGAAAATCGCTCGTGGCCTGTCCGCCGGCCGTGTGCAGTCTGTGGCGGTAAAGCTGGTGGTGGAGCGTGAACGCGAGATTCGTGCGTTCAACCCCGAAGAATACTGGGAAGTGCACGCTGACCTGGGCACTGCCAAGGGCAACAACGTGCGCTTTGAAGTGGCCCGCGAGAAAGGCGAGGCCTTCAAGCCGCTCAACGAAGCCCAGGCCATGGCCGCGCTGGAGAAGCTCAAGGCTTCCAGCTACAGCATCGTCAAGCGTGAAGACAAGCCCACCAGCAGCAAGCCGTCGGCGCCGTTCATCACCTCCACCCTGCAACAGGCCGCGAGCAACCGCCTGGGCTTCGGGGTGAAGAAGACCATGATGATGGCCCAGCGCCTGTATGAAGCGGGCTACATCACGTATATGCGTACCGACTCCACCAACCTGTCGCAAGACGCGGTGGCGATGGCGCGTACTTATATTGAAAGCGAATTCGGCAAGAAGTACCTGCCGGAGAAGCCGAACGTCTATAGCAGCAAGGAAGGCGCACAAGAGGCTCACGAAGCGATTCGTCCCTCCGACGCCAACACCGAGCCAAGCAAGCTGAGCGGCATGGAGCGCGACGCTGAGCGCCTCTATGAGCTGATCTGGCGCCAGTTCCTGGCGTGCCAGATGCTGCCGGCGCAATACCTGTCGACGACTGTCAGCGTGGGTGCTGGTGACTTCGAGCTGCGTGCCAAGGGCCGTATCCTCAAGTTCGACGGTTACACCCGCGTGATGCCGCAAATCGCCAAGCCGGGCGACGACGATGTGCTGCCTGACATGGCTCAGGGCGATGTGTTGAAGCTGATCAAGCTCGACCCGTCCCAGCACTTCACCAAGCCGCCGGCGCGTTATTCGGAAGCCAGCCTGGTCAAGGAGATGGAAAAACGCGGTATCGGTCGTCCTTCGACCTATGCGGCGATCATCTCCACCATCCAGGACCGCGGCTACGTGGCCTTGCACAACCGTCGTTTCTACTCGGAAAAGATGGGCGACATCGTCACCGAGCGCCTGTCCGAGAGCTTCTCCAACCTGATGGACTACGGCTTCACCGCCGGCATGGAAGAGAACCTCGATGACGTGGCCCAGGGCGAACGCGACTGGAAAAACGTGCTCGACGAGTTCTACGGCGACTTCAAGAAGAAACTTGAAGTGGCTGAAAGCGCCGAGAACGGCATGCGGGCCAACCAGCCGGTGATGACGGACATTCCGTGCCTCACTTGCGGTCGCCCGATGCAGATTCGTACCGCCTCCACCGGTGTATTCCTCGGTTGCTCGGGTTACAGCCTGCCGCCGAAAGAGCGCTGCAAGGCCACCGTCAACCTGGTGCCGGGCGATGAAATCGCGGCCGATGACGAGGGTGAATCCGAGTCTCTGGTATTGCGTGGCAAGCACCGTTGCCCGATCTGCAGCACGGCAATGGATGCCTACCTGCTGGACGAGAAGCACAAGCTGCACATCTGCGGTAACAACCCGGATTGCAACGGCTACGAGATCGAAGAAGGCACTTACCGCATCAAGGGCTACGAAGGCCCGAGCCTGGAATGCGACAAGTGCGGCAGCGAGATGCAGCTCAAGACCGGCCGTTTCGGCAAGTTCTTCGGTTGCACCAACCCGACGTGCAAGAACACCCGCAAACTGCTGAAAAGCGGTGACGCGGCGCCGCCGAAGATGGACCCGGTGAAGATGCCTGAACTCAAGTGCGAGAAGGTCAACGACACCTACATCCTGCGTGATGGCGCTTCGGGGCTGTTCCTGGCTGCCAGCCAGTTCCCGAAAAACCGTGAGACCCGTGCACCGCTGGTGATGGAGATCGTGCCCCACAAGGACGAGATCGATCCGAAGTACCACTTCCTCTGCGAAGCGCCGAAGAAGGACCCGGACGGTCGCCCGTCCGTAATCCGCTACAGCCGCAAGACCAAGGAGCAGTACGTGCAGACCGAGGTTGAAGGCAAGCCTACCGGCTGGAAAGCGTTCTACGACGGTGGCAAGTGGAAGGTCGAGGACAAGCGCCAGGGCGCTTGATACGATCAGCTACATGCACAAAGGCCGCCTTGATAGGCGGCCTTTTTTTTGCGCTTGCAGTGGCCTTGGCTGATCCGTGACACTGTTCAGCCAGCATCACGCTTTATTCGTTGTGGAGACTGCCTTCATGGCCAACGAACTCTATACCCGTACCAACCAGAAAATTTACTTCGCGGGTTTGTCCCTGGAAGCCCTTGGCCGTGCCGAGGAAGGAAAGGAGATGAACGCTATCGCGCTGGTACAGGCCGGGCGTGAAGCCGCGCTGTTCCACCTGTATGGCGCCTTGCTTGGCGTATGCCATGAGATCGCCGGGTTCTACCGTCTGCCGCAGGCCGGCTCGCCGCGTGCGGAAATGATCATCCACCGGGATGTGCTGGAGTCCATGGCCATCCCGGAGTTGGCCGAACTGGTGGAGATGGCGCAAAGCCCGGACAGTTGGCTGGCGCGCTTGCTGGTAGCCCACGCGGAGATGTTCCAACCGCCACGGGTGAAGCACACGCCCAAAGGCGATGTGACCCAGCCGCTGATCGTGGCCGTAAGCCTGGACGAAGAAGGACCCGAGCCGTTGAGCCGGGAAGAGCTGGAAAGCTGGCGGCAGGAGCTGAAGAAGTTGGCCATTCGGTTTCGGGATGGATTGAACGAGTGCTGAAGGCTTCTCGCTGACAACTACCGCTTTGTGGCGAGGGAGCTTGCTCCCGCTGGGTTGCGAAGCAGCCCCAAGGCTTTTCAGGCCTGGCAGTGTCAGCTGTCGGAGGGCCGCGGCTCAGCCCAATGCGGGCAAGCCCGCTCGCCACAAGACTGATATAATGCCGGCCTTTCGTGGAGAACAGACTTTTATGCCAACGTCCTTTCTGGAAATTGTTGAGTTGCCCGACGGCCGAATCGAGCTGCGCCGGGCTGAGGACGAGGGTTCTCTGGTGATCTTGGATTTTTCCGAGGACGCAAAAGCGTTCCTGCAGGGCCAGCACGTGGAAGTGGCAAAAGCCATGTTGAGCGTAGGTGTGCAGATGGCGGGGCGCCTGGCTGAAGGCGAACCGGAAAAGGAAGACGGCCCGCGGATTCTTCACTGAGTCCGTCTGTCGACTTTTTTACAGGCTTCAATTGTGCAGATCGGCTTCTCAATTCTGAAGAAGCCTCGCGTCATGGCGGATCCTGACAGCTGTCAGTTACCCGCGTATCGTTTTATCCCAACCGAATGTTCAAGCTTTGCGCATCACCTGTGCGGGCGGCGCTGATCAGTTGCTGCCTGGCCGCTGTGGTCAGCGGGTTCAGCCAGCTGACCACCGTATGGCTACGGCCCAGGCGCAAGGCTTCGCAGGTCAACTGCTGGGCGCTTTGAGCACCACGGGGTTGCAGCAACAGGATGCGTTCGCGGTTCAGGCCGGCATCCCGCAACCAGGCCTGGGTCAGGCTGGATGGCGGGGCGATCAGCGTCAACCAGCGGGCGTCCTGTTCCTCGCTCAGTTCGCGAAGGATCGGCGCCAATAGGCTCAGGCAGTTCCCGGCAGCACCGCGCAACGACAGTTCACTGAACGCCTCGGGTTCGGCGCTCCAGGGCGCTTCGACCACTTCCTTGAGGATGGGCGCAAGGGGCTGGGCCATAAAGGCCTCAAACAGCGACAGTTGAGTGTGTTGTGGGGTCTGTAGGAACTGCATGATGCCTCCGTTAGCGGCGAATAACGCCGACGCTCAAGCCTTCAATCACCAGGTCCTGATCCTTCAGGTTCACTTCAATCGGCGCGAATTCGGGGTTCTCGGCCAGGAGCCAGACCTTGCTGCCTTCGCGCTTGAAGCGTTTGACCGTCACTTCATCGCCGATACGGGCGACGACGATCTGGCCATTGCGAGCTTCACGTGTGGTGTGGACGGCCAGCAGGTCGCCGTCGAAAATGCCCACGTCCTTCATGCTCATGCCATGGACCCGCAACAGGTAGTCGGCACGGGGATGGAAGAAGGTCGGGTTGATGTTGCAGGATTCCTCGACGTGCTGTTGCGCCAGGATCGGCGCACCGGCTGCGACGCGGCCGATGATCGGCAGTGTCGACTCGTCGGCCTTGGCTTCGAAGCCAGGGATGCGAATACCGCGTGAAGCACCCGGGGTCATCTCGATCGCGCCTTTGCGGGCGAGGGCCTTGAGGTGTTCCTCAGCGGCGTTGGGTGACTTGAATCCCAGTTCCAGCGCAATTTCCGCCCGGGTCGGCGGGTAGCCGTTGTCATCGAGGCAGCGCTTGATAAAAGCCAGAATCTCAGCTTGGCGTGGCGTCAGTTTTAGCATGTTGATCGCTCTGTCTTTTTATACAGTGACTGGGATTATATACAGTGGACTGCGCTTGGCAATCACCGTTTTCAGTCACTCCGCTGGACGGTCATTTATCACCTGTCCTACACACTGGAGACAGCGCTGCCTACAGACCTTGGCGAATGTGATTAAATGGCCATGAAATAGCTGACCGGCCAGCCGCAAACCGACCTGCAGGCTTGACAAGACATAGCTTGAAACGTATGTTTCAAACAAGTGTTTGTCAGGCGGAGTAGCCATGGCCCAGTCGGAAACCGTTGAACGCATTCTCGATGCTGCCGAGCAGTTGTTCGCGGAAAAAGGATTTGCTGAAACTTCATTGCGGCTGATTACCAGCAAGGCCGGGGTCAACCTGGCGGCAGTGAACTACCATTTCGGCTCCAAGAAGGCGCTGATCCAGGCCGTGTTCTCACGTTTCCTGGGGCCTTTCTGCATCAGCCTCGACCGTGAGCTGGAGCGTCGCCAGGCCAAGCCTGAAAACAAGCCAAGCCTGGAAGACCTGCTGGAGATCCTCGTCGAACAAGCCCTGGTGGTTCAGCCACGCAGCGGCAACGACCTGTCGATCTTCATGCGCCTGTTGGGCCTGGCGTTCAGCCAGAGCCAGGGCCACCTGCGCCGCTATCTGGAAGACATGTACGGCAAGGTGTTCCGCCGCTATATGTTGCTGGTCAACGAAGCCGCCCCGCGTATCCCGCCAATCGAACTGTTCTGGCGCGTGCACTTCATGCTCGGTGCCGCGGCATTCAGCATGTCCGGGATCAAGGCACTGCGTGCGATTGCCGAGACCGACTTCGGCGTCAACACCTCCATCGAGCAGGTCATGCGCCTGATGGTGCCGTTTCTCGCCGCCGGCATGCGTGCCGAAACCGGCGTCACCGACCAGGCCATGGCCGCCGCCCAATTGCGCCCGCGCAGCAAGTCAGTACCGGTCCCGGCCAAGGTTTAACCCCTCCCGGGTGTGCGCGGCCGCTTGCATCCGCTAAGCTAGCCGCCCATGCCGATTTCAGCTATTTATCCACAGCCCGTTGCGCTCGCTGAGCGTCCGTCTCCAGATGCATTTCTGGCGATGCGATCTCGCGGGGGCTTCGGGCTGCGTGCGTTATTTAAGGAAGCTATATGACCCAAGCCCTGCAAGGCTCTTTGATGGTGGACGTTGCCGGCACCTGGCTGACGGCTGAGGATCGCCACTTGTTGCGTCAGCCCGAGGTGGGCGGCCTGATCATTTTTGCACGCAATATCGAGCATCCTCGGCAGGTGCGTGAATTGAGCGCGGCGATTCGCGCCGTGCGCCCGGACCTGTTGCTGGCGGTCGATCAGGAAGGCGGCCGAGTGCAGCGCTTGCGTCAGGGGTTTGTGCGTCTGCCGGCGATGCGTGCCTTGGCCGACAACCCGAATGCGGAGCAACTGGCCGAGCAGTGCGGTTGGATCATGGCAACCGAAGTGCTGGCGGTTGGCCTGGACCTGAGCTTCGCCCCGGTGCTGGACCTCGATTACCAACGCAGCGCCGTTGTGGGCACTCGCGCCTTCGAAGGCGACCCCGAGCGCGCCGCCGTGCTCGCGGGCGCCTTCATCCGTGGCATGAACAGCGCCGGTATGGCGGCCACCGGCAAGCACTTCCCCGGCCACGGCTGGGCCGAAGCCGATTCCCACGTCGCCATTCCCAACGACGAGCGCAGCCTGGAACAGATTCGCGCCAATGACCTGGTGCCTTTCGCGCGCCTGAGCAAGCAACTGGCAGCCGTCATGCCGGCCCATGTGATTTATCCACAAGTGGACGCGCAACCGGCCGGCTTCTCCCGGCGCTGGTTGCAGGACATCCTGCGTGGCGAGTTGCAGTTCGACGGGGTGATCTTCAGTGACGACCTGTCGATGGCGGGGGCTCATGTGGTCGGTGATGCTGCCAGTCGTATTGAGGCGGCGTTGACTGCCGGTTGCGACATGGGCCTGGTGTGCAACGACCGCGCCGCCGCCGAGCTGGCCCTGAGTGCTGCCCAGCGCATGAAGGTCACGCCGTCGGCGCGTATCGCGCGGATGCGTGGCCAGGCGGTGGCGTCGACCGAGTACAAGCAGGATCCGCGTTGGTTGGCGGCGTTGGGTGCGCTGCGGGATGCTCAGTTGATCGACTGACAACTGCGGTGCGCCCTTCGCGAGCAAGCCCGCTCCCACATCCGACCGCATTCCTCCAGGGTATATGCGGTCAAATGTGGGAGCGGGCTTGCTCGCGAAGGCGATCTAACAGTCAGCGCTTTTCCTGCTTATGAGGCAACGGCGCAAACAACGCCTCGATATCCTCATTCCCCAACTTCCAATCCCCCGTCGTCCGCCCATCCAGAACGCCCGCCGCCAGATCAGACTTTTCCTGCTGCAAATGCTGGATTTTCTCTTCCACGGTGCCCCGGGCAATCATCTTGTACACAAATACCGGCTTCTCCTGGCCGATGCGATACGCACGGTCGGTGGCCTGGTTCTCCGTGGCCGGGTTCCACCACGGGTCGTAGTGAATCACCGTGTCGGCTTCCGTCAGGTTAAGTCCGACGCCGCCTGCCTTCAGGCTGATCAGGAAGATCTGCAGCTTGCCGCTCTGGAAGTCTTTCACCGGCGTGCGCCGATCCCGCGTCTGACCGGTAAGAAGCGCATAAGCCACGCCGCGCTTCTTCAACTCGGCCTCGATCAGGCTCAGCATCGAAGTGAACTGGGAAAACAGCAGAATCCTGCGGCCTTCGGCAAACAGCTCTTCGAGCATCTCCATCAAGCTGTCGAGTTTGCCCGAGCTACTACCCTTTGCCGGCAGGGTTGCATCATTGACCAAGCGTAAATCACAGCAAACCTGGCGCAACTTGAGCAGCGCCTCCAGGATGATGATCTGGCTGCGCGCCACACCCTTGCGGGTAATCTCGTCGCGGACTTTCTTGTCCATCGCCAGGCGCATGGTTTCGTACACGTCGCGTTGGGCTTCGTTGAGGTCGACCCAGTGGATGATCTCGGTCTTGGGCGGCAGCTCGGTCGCCACCTGCTCCTTGGTGCGACGCAGCAGGAACGGCTTGATCCGACCATTAAGGTGCTGCAATCGCACATCGCTGCCGCGCTTTTCGATCGGTACGCGGTAATCGCGGTTGAAGCTCTTCACGTCCCCCAGCCAACCCGGCAGCAGGAAGTGGAACAGCGACCACAGCTCGCCCAAGTGGTTTTCCAGCGGTGTACCGCTGAGGCACAGGCGCTGGCGGGCGTTCAGCTCGCGGGCCGCCTGGGCGGCCTTGCTGTTGGGGTTCTTGATATACTGCGCTTCGTCAAGGATCAGCACGTGCAAGGGCAGGGCGGCCAGTTGCTCGATGTCCTTGGGCAGCAGGGCGTAGGTGGTCAGCAGCAGGTCGTAGTCCTGCAACTGAGGGAAATGTTTCTTGCGCCCCGCGCCGTACAACGCCATGACTTTGAGCTGCGGCGTGAAGTGCGCCGCTTCGTCGAGCCAGTTCGGGATCAGGCTGGTGGGCATCACCACCATGCACGGGCGGTCCAGGCGTCCGGCGATTTTCTCGCTGAGAATATGCGCCAGGGTTTGCAGGGTTTTGCCCAGGCCCATGTCATCCGCGAGAATCCCGCCGACGTCGAGTTGGCGCAGCGACTGCATCCAGCTCAGGCCTTCCAGTTGATAAGGGCGCAACGTTGCGTTCAAGCCTTCCGGCGCTTCGCAGCTGAAATCCTTGATGTCCCGCAGGCGCTGGGCGAAGTTGCGGATCTTTTCGCCGCCTTCCCATTGCAGCGGCAGGTCTTCCAGCGGGTTCAGGCGAATCGCGTCGGCCTTGGCCAGGCGCAGCGCGGTGGTGCCGGGCTCTTGCAGGTAGAACTCGCCCAGGGTCGCCAGCACCGGTTTCAGCCGGCCATAAGGCAGCGCGACTTGCAGCGGGCCGTGGCCGTTGGGCAGGCCGGGAATGTTCACCAGGATCAGTTCGTCATCGCGGCGCCGGGCGAGTTTTTCCGGGTTGAGAATCTCGGTGTGGGAGCGCATCAGGTTCAACAGGATCGGCAGCAAGCTCAGGCGTTCGCCGTTGACGATGATCCCCAGCTCCAAGTCGAACCAGTCACGCTCCGGCACTTCGTCGACGCTGGCGTACCAGTCGTCGACGGCGCTCAGGTCGAAGCCGAAATCTTCATCGATCTGTAGTTCCCAACCCTGGGCGCGCAGGTTCGGCGAGGCATTCAGGGTGAAGTTCAGCCACGCGCTGTCATTGACCATCTCGAACAGCTCGCCGGCGCTTTCCGGCAGGGCCTTGCTCTGGCGGGTGGCGATCTTGAAGCCCAGCAGGCGCAGCTGTTCGCGAAACTGCTGCTCCACCTCGGGGTGGCGCTTGATCCGCAGGCTCTGCTGTTCCTGGCGCACGATAATGTCGGCGTTCTTCTGGCCGCTGACGTAGTTGCCCAAATAGTTGAAGGACAACGCCGCGCGATGCTGGATATAACGCTGCATCTTGCCGTTGCGCGGTTCGAAGGCACTGAACTCGATACTCGCCAGCCACAGGCGCGGCACCGGTTGCACGTCTTCCATCACCACTTGCGGCAACACCACGCGGTTATCCAGCACCGCCTGGAGCTTCTCCAGCAACTCGGCATCCTGGGCCGCCGCCGGGTAGGCCAGGGTTTCCTGGACCTTGAGCAGCACGGCGGCGATGTGTTTGCAGTTGGTGTGCACGGGGCACGTGCAGCGGCTGTCCACCAGGATCAACGTGCCCTTGGCGGATTCGCGCAGCGAAATGGTCTGGCGGTAGACATTGCCACCCGAGCCTTCGCAGCTGGCAATGATGGTGCTGTCGCCGGACTCGACGATACGCACGCGGTTTTCCAGGGCGTAGCGTCGGCCACGCTCGAGGCTTTGCTCTTTAAAGCGATTGGCCCACGAAGGGGCCAGGGGTTTGGTCAACGACGACGTCAGGGGCATGGTGCTGGATCAGTCCTGGACATCGGGCGGTGGAGCGCTGGGCGGCTTGGCGGTCAGCGAAGTGATCTTGATCAGCAGGGCGAGGTGGCCGCCGTCCAGGTAGTTGAGCTGGTTGTTCTTGGTGCGCACGTCTTGCTGGCTGAGGTGTTCGCTGGCGATGACGCTGCCGTTGGCGTCGAACTGGTTAACCCAGAAGTCCGCGTCGATATCGGTAAAGCGCCCAAGCTGCAGGTTCAGGGTACCTTCGATGGGGAACTGGCCGAACTGTTCCTGGCCATCGCTGATGGCCAGCTTCACCGGTTGCTCACCGAGATTCTGTTCCCAGGACTTGTGCAGCAATACGGTGTAGTCGCTGCTGGCTTGCAGCTTCTCGACAATATTGCCCAGTCGTGGCGGGCTCATTTTGTCAGTCCCCAGGCGTGGTGCACCGGCGTCCCAGTTTTCCGGCGCCGCACGGCTGTTGATCACCGGCTCGGCGTTCTGGCGCACCAGGATCATCTCCACCAGGTACGGGCTGTCGGCGAACGCCGAAGGCGCAACGACCACCAACAACAAGCTCAAAATGCGGAACAGGCGCATTGGGGCGTCCTTCAAGCAGATTTCGGGATGAGGCGCTCAAACAGCGCCTCCAGTGTATTAAAGCGTTCTTCGGCGCGTTCCATCGGCACCATGAATTTGAACAGCGTAGCCCCTTCGAACTTGTAGCGATTGGGCTGGCCCTGAATCAGCTTGATCAGCACCAGTGGGTCCACCGGCGTCTGCGCTTCGAACTCGATACGCCCGCCTTGCGGGCCGGCGTCGACCTTCTTGATGCCCAGTTGCTCGGCCTGCAGTTTGAGCAGGGTCAGGCGCACCAGGTTCTTGGTCGGCTCCGGCAACAGGCCGAAGCGATCGATCATCTCCACTTGAAGGTCCTTGAGACCTTCTTCGTCGGTGGCCGAGGCGATGCGCTTGTACAGGATCAGTCGCGCATGCACATCCGGCAGGTAGTCTTCGGGGATCAGCGCCGGCAGGCGCAGGTTGATCTCCGGGCCGCCACCCAGCGGTTGGTCGAGGTTCGGTTGTTCGCCCTTGCGGATGGACTTCACCGCGCGCTCGAGCATTTCCATATACAGGGTGAAGCCGACGGCCTGGATCTGCCCGCTCTGGCCGTCGCCCAGCAGTTCGCCGGCGCCGCGGATTTCCAGGTCGTTGGTGGCCAGCACAAAGCCGGCGCCGAGGTCCTGGGTGTTGGCGATCGCTTCCAGGCGCTTCTCGGCGTCGGAAGTGATCTGCTGGCGCGGCGGCGTCAGCAGATAGGCATACGCCTGGTGGTGACTGCGCCCGACCCGGCCGCGCAATTGATGCAGTTGGGCCAGGCCGAACTTGTCGGCGCGCTCGATGATGATGGTGTTGGCGCTCGGCACGTCGATGCCGGTCTCGATGATGGTCGAGGCGATCAGCACGTTGAAGCGCTTGTGATAGAAGTCGCTCATCACCTGTTCGAGTTCGCGCTCGCGCATCTGCCCGTGGCCGATGGCAATCCGTGCTTCCGGCACCAGTTCGGCAAGGTCGGCGGCGCATTTCTCGATGGTTTTTACATCGTTGTGCAGATAGTACACCTGGCCGCCGCGCAGCAACTCGCGCAGCAGGGCTTCCTTGACCGTGCTTTTGTTCTGCTCCATGACGAAGGTGCGCACCGACAACCGGCGCGCCGGCGGCGTGGCGATGATCGACAGGTCGCGCATGCCCGACACCGCCATGTTCAGCGTGCGCGGAATCGGCGTGGCGGTGAGCGTCAGGATGTCGACTTCACTGCGCAGGGCCTTGAGCTGTTCTTTCTGGCGAACCCCGAAGCGGTGCTCTTCGTCGATGATCACCAGCCCGAGGTTCTTGATCTTCACGTCATCCGACAGCAGCTTGTGAGTGCCGATGACAATGTCGATCTTGCCTTCCGCCAGGTCGGCGATGGCCGCATTCACTTCCTTGGCCGATTTGAAGCGGCTCATCACCTCCACAGTCACCGGCCAGTCGGCAAAGCGGTCGCGAAAGCTGTTGTAGTGCTGCTGGGCGAGCAGGGTGGTGGGGACGAGGATCGCCACTTGGCGGCCACCGTGCACCGCAATAAACGCTGCGCGCATTGCCACTTCGGTCTTGCCGAAGCCCACGTCGCCGCACACCAGGCGGTCCATCGGCTTGGGCGCCAGCATGTCGGCGCGCACGGCATCGATGGTGGTTTGCTGGTCCGGGGTTTCTTCGAAGGCGAAGCCGGCGCTGAAGGTGGCGTAGTCGGCTTTTGGGTCGGCAAACGCATAACCTTCGCGGGCGGCGCGACGGGCATAGATGTCGAGCAACTCGGCGGCCACATCGCGTACCTGTTCGGCGGCCTTGCGCTTGGCTTTCTGCCAGGTCTCGGAGCCCAGGCGGTGCAACGGCGCGAGGGCGTCGTCGCTGCCGGTGTAGCGGGCGATCAGGTGCAGGTTGGCCACGGGCACATAAAGCTTGGCGCCCTCGGCATATTCCATGGTGAGGAATTCGGCGGCCTGGTTGTCGATCTCCAGGGTCTGCAGGCCCAGGTAACGGCCCACGCCGTGGTCGATATGCACCACCGGCGCGCCTTCGCGCAGTTCGGTGAGATTCTTGATCACCGCATCGTTGTTGGCATCGGCGCGCTTTTCGCGGCGGCGACGCTGCATCACCCGTTGACCGAACAGCGGGCTTTCGGCAATCAGTGCCAAGGCCGGGTCGTCCAGCAGCAGGCCTTCGTCCAGCGGTGCGATGGTGATCGCCAGGCGGTCCTTGCTCGCGACAAAGTCCGGCCAGCTATCGACGGTTTTCGGCCGCAGCTTCAGGCGTTCCAGCAACTCCAGCAGCACCTCGCGGCGCCCGGCGGACTCGGCGGTAAACAGCACGCGGCCGGGGAAGTCACCGAGGAAATTCGACAGCGCTTCCAGCGGCTGGTTAGCCTTGGCTTCAATCGCCAGGTTCGGCAGCGCTTGCGCCGGAAAGCGCTCGCGGCCGGCGCCTGCATCCACGTCCTGCTGGCTGGCGACTACCCGCGGCCAGTTTTTCAGGCGGGCGAAGCAGTCTTCCACCGGCAGGAACAGCTCGGCCGGTGGCAATAAAGGACGGGACGGGTCGACGCGGCGTTCTTCATAACGGTTGCGCACGTCATTCCAGAAATTCTCCGCTGCCTGTTCGATGCCTGGCAGCGAGAACACCTGGGTGTCCTGGGGCAGGTAATCGAAGAGCGTGGAGGTTTCGTCGAAGAACAGCGGCAGGTAGTACTCGATACCGGCGGGGGTAATCCCGCTGCTCAAGTCCTGGAAGATCGGGCAGCGACGGAAGTCGACGTCGAAGCGCTCGCGGAAACGTGCCTTGAAGCGCGTGACCGCGTCTTTTTGCAGCGGGAACTCCCGGGCCGGCAGCAGCTTGATCGATTGCACCTTGTCGATGGAGCGCTGGTTTTCCGGATCGAAGGTACGCAGGGTTTCGATTTCGTCGTCGAACAGGTCGATCCGGTAGGGCAGTTTGCTGCCCATCGGGAACAGGTCGATCAACGCGCCTCGCACGGCGAACTCGCCGTGCTCGTACACCGTGTCGACGCAGCGATAGCCGCTGGCCTCAAGCCGGGTGCGCATTTGCTCCACATCGAGCTTCTGGCCGATATCCAGCACCAGGCTGCTGCCCAGCAGGAATTTGGTCGGTGCCAGGCGGTGCAGGGCCGTGGTGATCGGCACCACCAGCACGCCGTGGGCCAGTTCCGGCAAGCGGTACAGGCTGGCGATGCGCTGGGAAATGATGTCCTGGTGCGGCGAGAACAGATCGTAGGGCAGGGTTTCCCAGTCCGGAAAATGCAGTACCGGCAAATCGGGGGCGAAGAAACTCAGCTCCTGTTCCAGCCGCTCGGCACTTTGGCTGTCGGCGGTGAGCAGCAGGGTAAAGCGCTTGGCAGCGCTGGCAGCCTCGGCGATGGCCAGGCTCAGGGCGGCACCGGGCAGATTGCCCCAGTGCTGTTTACCTGCCGCGGCAGGGAGAAGCGGTAGACGCAGAACGGGCACGGAAGGTTGAGCTCCAAGCGTTGCGACAAAGTCGGTAATTGTAACGGCCCGGAGTGCCGCCTGTCAGTTGCTGACTGAGCCTATTACGGTTTGTAGGAAATGTAGTGGCTAAGACAAACAAAGGTGCCTTTTGACTCATTATGTAGTGCCGAAATCGGTGTATGTTTCGGAGGGTTACGGACACTTTGTCACATTGGTCCAACAGGGGGTGCGCTGGAAGCCGCGTATTTACTGGGCTGCAGAGGGGCGATATTTTTTTGCAAGGGGTTTTGTTGCGGGCCGCGCATTGCTCCGAGGGCGGTCGGGCGGCATAATGTAGCCCCTTTTTTCTGCCCCTACATGTGGAAGGTTCCCGTGACTCAGAAGCCCGACCAGTGTCTTGGTGAATGGATCGACCGTGAAGCACTCGCTGAAGCGATGATTCCGCTTATCGGTCAGCTATACCGCAATAACAACGTGGTGAGCTCGATCTATGGCCGCAGCCTGATCAACCAATCAGTCATCGCGATTCTCAAGGCTCATCGCTTTGCTCGCCATCGTTCTGCCGACGATAGCGAACTCTCCGTCCACGAAACATTCCCTCTGCTTAAAGCCATGAGCGAGCTCAAGCTCGGCGCGGCTTCGGTAGACCTGGGCAAGCTGGCCTATAAATTCCGCAAGGAAGGCGCTGGCCGCACCGCCGAGCAGTTCGTACGTGAAGAAATGGCCGACGTGGTTGGCCAGCAAAACGCCGCAGCCCGCAAAGGCACCGACGTTGTGCTGTACGGTTTCGGTCGTATCGGCCGCCTGCTGGCGCGCATCCTGATCGAAAAAACCGGTGGCGGCGACGGCCTGCGCCTGCGTGCCATCGTGGTGCGTAAAGGTGCTGAAAACGACCTGACCAAGCGCGCGAGCCTGCTGCGTCGTGACTCGGTCCACGGTCCGTTCAACGGCACCATCGTCATCGACGAAGAAAACAACACCATCACCGCCAACGGTAACCTGATCCAGGTGATCTACGCGAAGAACCCGTCTGAGGTGGATTACACCCAGTACGGCATCAAGGACGCACTGCTGGTGGACAACACCGGTGTGTGGCGTGATGCCGAGGGCCTGGGCCAGCACCTGGCGTGCCCGGGTATCGACCGCGTTGTCCTGACTGCGCCTGGCAAGGGCAAGCTGAAGAACATCGTGCACGGCATCAACCACGGTGAAATCACCGCTGACGACAAGATCGTGTCCGCCGCTTCCTGCACCACCAACGCCATCGTGCCGGTGCTGAAGGCTGTGAATGACAAGTTCGGCATCGTTAACGGTCACGTTGAAACGGTTCACTCGTACACCAACGACCAGAACCTGATCGACAACTTCCACAAGGGCGATCGCCGTGGCCGTAGCGCCGCGCTGAACATGGTGATCACCGAGACCGGTGCTGCCACCGCTGCTGCCAAGGCCCTGCCTGAGCTGGCCGGCAAGCTGACCGGTAACGCGATCCGTGTTCCGACGCCGAACGTGTCGATGGCCATTCTCAACCTGAACCTTGAGAAAGCCGCCACCCGTGAAGAGATGAACGAGTACCTGCGCTACATGGCGCTGCACTCCGATCTGCACAAGCAAATCGACTTCGTCAACTCGCAGGAAGTGGTTTCCACCGACTTCGTGGGCTCGCGCCACGCCGGTGTGGTGGACGCTGAAGCGACCATCACTCAAGACAACCGCGTTGTTCTGTACGTCTGGTACGACAACGAATTCGGTTACAGCTGCCAGGTGGTTCGTGTGATGGAAGACATGGCCGGGGTTAACCCGCCAGCATTCCCGCGCTAAGCATCAGCGGTAAATGAAAAAGCCCCGACTGGTTCGGGGCTTTTTTATGTCTGTTGTTTTTGTGTTGCTTGTACCGGCCTCATCGCAGGCAAACCAGCTCCCACATTTTGATTTGTGAATACATTTCAAATGTGGGAGCGGGCTTGCTCGCGAAAGCGACCTATCAAGCGCCGCCGACTACAGAGGCCTGCGCGGTACGCAGTTCATGCCGGTTGCCCTTGAACAGAATCAGCGTGGCGATCAAGCCCAGCACCGCCGCGCCGCTGAGCCAGATGCCCGGTGCTGCCTTGTTGTCCAGCACGTGGATCAGGTAGGTACACGCCGCTGGTGTGAAACCACCAAAGGTCGCCGTTGCCAGGCTATAGGCCAGGGAGAAACCGGTGGTGCGCACTTCTACCGGCATGATTTCGGTCAGCGCTACAACCATCGCGCCGTTGTACGAGCCATACAGGAACGACAGCCAGAGCAGCACGATCAGCAGATGGCTGAAACTCGGGTTGGCCACCAGCCAGGACAGCGCTGGATAAGCGGTGAGGATCGCCAGAATAGTCGCCCCCAGCAGCAGGGGTTTACGCCCGATCTTGTCGGACACCGCCCCCATCACCGGCAGCCAGATGAAGTTCGAGATGCCCACGCACACAGTGACCAGCAGCGCGTCGAAGTCCGACAGGTGCAGTTCGGCCTTGCCGAAGGTCGGAGTGTAGGCGGTGATCAGGTAGAACGACACGGTGGTCATCACCACCAGCGCCATGCCGGCGATGACGATGCCGAAGTTCTGGCCGATCGAGCGGACGATTTCCTGCAGGGTAGGGCGGTGTTTGCGCGCCTGGAATTCCGGGGTTTCTTCCAGGGAGCGACGAATCACGAAGATCACCGGCACGATCAGGCAGCCGATCAGGAACGGCACGCGCCAGCCCCAGTCACCCATTTCTTCCGGGCTGAGCCAGTGGTTGAGGCCTACGCCCAGCAGGCCGGCGAATACCACCGCGGCTTGCTGGCTGGCGGACTGCCAACTGACGAAGAAGCCTTTACGGCCTGGAGTGGCGATTTCCGCCAGGTACACCGACACGCCGCCCAGTTCGACACCGGCGGAGAAACCTTGCAGCAGGCGGCCGAACAACACGATCAGCGGCGCCGCGACACCCAGGGTGGCATACCCGGGAACGCAGGCGATCAGCACGGTACCGGCGGCCATCATCGCCAGGGTGATCACCAGGCCCTTTTTACGGCCGTGCCGGTCGATATAGGCACCGAGGAAAATCGCGCCCAGAGGACGCATCAGGAACCCGGCACCAAAGGTCGCCAGGGACAGCATCAGGGACGCGAAAGCGCTGTCGGTGGGGAAAAATGTCTTGGCAATGGCCGTGGCGTAGAAGCCATAGACCATGAAGTCGAACATCTCGAGGAAGTTACCGCTGACAACGCGAAAGATCGCCTTGCCCTTGCCCGTTGTAGTGGACATGTCATGCACTCATTTTGGCTATCTTATTAGTAATCCCTGGTCGCAACCGTCCTTGCTGTTAAAGCCTTGGCACGAGGCTGGCGCTGAACAGTTTTGTAACGATATGTGTATAAGCCACCACAGGCAACAAAAAACCGATAGCAAGCTGGCAAATTGCCGCAGGCCTCCCGGTAATGAAAATCCAATGCGGGAGCGGGCTTGTTCGCGAAAACGGTGTGTCAGTCAGCTTATGAGCCACTGACACACCGCATTCGCGAGCAAGCCCGCTCCCACAGGGTTTTTGCGATCAGTTGAGGAGGGTGCTACGCAGGCTGTCGGACAAGCCTTTTGGTGCCAGCCAGATGCCGAGATAAGCCTTGGCCAGTTCGTCATTGCGACTGCTGAACACCACCGTGCCGTTGATTTCCAGGTTCAGGCCGCGCTGAGGCTGGAAGTCCAGCGCATAACGGTCGCCGCTGCGGATGTTGCGGAAGCTTTTGTGCAATTGATCCAGTTCAGGCTTCAGGCGGGCGAGGGTGGTGGGTGTTTGCTGACGTTCGAGGGTGGCAGTGGCGGCCTTGATCACATCGTTGCGATCGATATCGCGAAAGTAATACAGCTCCAGGCGCAGGTCTTTTTGCTGATCCAGGGCTTGTTTGGCGCTCAGGTCAGCCGGGGCGAACAATGCCGCCGCATAGACGTCTGCCCACAGGTAGGTCAGGACGGCCTGGTTTTTCAGCACCAGTTGATGAGATTGCGCCGGAAAATCGGCTTGTTTGAGGCGATCAGCCTCATTCGCCAGAACCGGGACCGAAAACATCAGCAATAAACAAATGACGACATGCTTCATAATAGCCAGTCCTGAAAAGGTGCTTGCCTACAGGTTAATTCAATAACGAGCGCCGTGTAGTAAAGGCAAAACTGGCCTACGACGCGACCAAGGGTTAATGTGCGCGACGTTGAGCGTTCTATAGACTGTGCCCCGGCTCACACACTTGAGCCACATTGATCCTTCATGACCGCTGGCCGCGGCATGATTTAGCCAGGCGTCCAACCGTGCGCCCTGGCCTGTTCTGAGGAGTACGCATGGCTGTCTACAACTACGACGTGGTGGTACTGGGTTCCGGCCCAGCTGGAGAAGGTGCGGCGATGAACGCCGCCAAAGCAGGGCGCAAGGTGGCGATGGTCGATAGCCGTCGCCAGGTCGGCGGTAACTGCACCCACCTGGGTACCATCCCGTCCAAGGCCTTGCGTCACTCGGTGCGCCAGATCATGCAGTTCAACACCAACCCGATGTTCCGGGCCATTGGTGAGCCGCGCTGGTTCTCGTTCCCGGACGTGCTCAAGAGCGCTGAAAAAGTCATTTCCAAACAGGTTGCTTCGCGTACCGGCTTCTATGCCCGTAACCGCGTCGACCTGTTCTTCGGCACCGGCAGCTTCGCCGACGAGCAAACCGTCGAAGTGGTCTGCGCCAACGGCGTGGTCGAGAAGCTGGTAGCCAAGCACATCATCATCGCCACCGGCTCGCGTCCGTATCGCCCGGCGGATATCGATTTCCACCACCCGCGTATCTACGATAGCGACACCATCCTCAGCCTGGGCCACACCCCGCGCAAACTGATCATCTACGGCGCCGGCGTGATCGGCTGTGAATACGCCTCGATCTTCAGCGGCCTGGGTGTATTGGTCGAGCTGGTGGATAACCGCGACCAGTTGCTGAGCTTCCTCGACTCGGAAATTTCCCAGGCGTTGAGTTACCACTTCAGCAACAACAACATCACCGTGCGCCACAACGAAGAGTACGAGCGGGTCGAAGGCCTGGACAACGGTGTGATCCTGCACCTGAAATCCGGCAAGAAGATCAAGGCCGACGCCTTGCTGTGGTGCAACGGCCGAACCGGCAACACCGACAAGCTGGGCATGGAAAACATCGGGGTCAAGGTCAACAGCCGTGGCCAGATCGAAGTCGACGAGAACTACCGTACCTGCGTACCGAACATCTACGGTGCCGGTGACGTGATTGGCTGGCCGAGCCTGGCCAGTGCCGCCCATGACCAGGGCCGCTCGGCCGCTGGCAGCATTGTCGACAACGGCAGCTGGCGCTACGTCAACGACGTGCCGACCGGGATCTACACGATTCCCGAGATCAGCTCGATCGGCAAGAACGAGCACGAACTGACCAAGGCCAAGGTGCCTTATGAAGTCGGCAAGGCGTTCTTCAAGAGCATGGCGCGTGCGCAGATCGCCGGTGAGCCCCAGGGCATGCTGAAGATCCTGTTCCACCGCGAGACCCTGGAAGTGCTCGGCGTGCATTGCTTCGGCTATCAGGCGTCGGAGATCGTGCACATCGGCCAGGCGATCATGAACCAGCCGGGTGAGCTGAATACCCTCAAGTATTTCGTCAACACCACGTTCAACTACCCGACCATGGCTGAAGCCTATCGGGTAGCGGCCTACGACGGCCTCAACCGGCTTTTTTGAGCGGCTCCGGCCGGTGGCCTGAGCCGGCCGGGGAGACCGATTTCAGTAATTCCCGAGGGTGGCAGTGGCCAAACCGGGAAAGTCTGTAATCAGGCTATCTACGCCGAAGTCGGCGAGCCTGCGCATCAGCGCGGGTTCGTTGACGGTCCATACGGACACGTGCAAACCCTGGCGCTGGGCTTTTTCCAGACGCTCAGGGGTGCACAACGTCCAGTTCAACGCCAGAATCTCACAGCCATAGTTGGCCGCGACCTTCAACGGGTCGAGCCAGGCGTATTCGGCTACCAGCCCGCGGGACAGGTCCGGGGTGAGGTCCAGCGCCGCTTTCAACACTTCCCGCGAGCTTGAGGTCACGGTGACCTTGTCCATCAGCCCGAAACGCTGAGCCATTTCACGGATCGCCAGCACGGTGGTTGCCGCGCGGGTGCGCGATGCGCTTTTGACTTCCAGTTGCCAGTGGTCGAAGTCGCACTGTTCGAACAGCTCTTCCAGGCGCGGGATCGGGCAAGGGTTGACCCAGCCCGGGCCGCCTTTGCGCGCGTCCATCTTGACCAGGTCGGCGGCTGAGTACTCGACGACCTTGCCGCGCCGGTCGGTGGTGCGCTTGAGCGTCGGGTCGTGGATGACCATCAGCTCGCCGTCCATGGACAGGTGCAAATCCAGTTCGCAGCGGCGCACGCCGTGCTTGAGGCATTCCTGGAAGCTGGTCAGGGTGTTTTCCGGTGCTTCGCCTTTGGCACCGCGGTGGCCATAAATCAGGGTCACAGTTGCTCCTTTACGCCAGGGTTCCTGGCTGGATGGATGACGCGACGCGCCATTCAATGATCGTATTCAGGTGTCGGATTCGTCGCTTTTTTCCCGCGCCAGGCGCCGTTCCTGGGCCTGTTTCTGCAGGATGTAGCGCGCCAGCAACTGGCGTTGGGCATCGGTCATGGCTTCGAATTCCGTGCCGATTTCAAAGCCACCGGTCTTGGCATCGCAATGGGTCACCTTGGCTCGCAGCAACAGCCCGAGGGCTTGCGGCATCAGCACCAGCTTGACCGCCAGGTGGCTGTCGGGCTGGATCGCCGTGGGGTTCAGAAATTCGATGCCGCCTTCGGAAATGACCACGGGCTGCGGCGTACCGATTTCGCCCAGCAGGCTTTGCGCCATGATCTGGCTGAGCAAATCCATGCGTTTGTTCTGCACTTTGAGGAAGGCGGCCAGGGTGCGGTCCCGCTCGCCGATCTGGCGCAGCAAGTGCTGGGATTCAAATTCACTCAGGTGCAACTCGCTGAGCAGATTGAACAGCGGCGAATCATCCAGCAACACTTCCTTGCTCAGCGCTTCCGGGCCCGACAGTGGGGTAATTTCCAGTGCGATCATGTCCTCGATACGGTAGTATTCGCGGCGATCTTCTTCATCTAATGTCGACATGGCGAACCCAAGGCAGCGGTGATGGTCTGAGTGTAAAGCTGCTTACCTGACCCCGCCACAAGGACGTCTTCTTTTCCTCCGAACAAGCCCCGACATGTTCAGACCTCTCTTCGTATTTATTGGCACGCGTTATACCCGTGCAAAACGTCGCAATCATTTTGTGTCGTTCATTTCCCTGACCTCGATGATCGGGCTCGCCCTTGGCGTTGTCGTGATGATCGTGGTGCTGTCGGTGATGAACGGCTTCGATCATGAGATGCGCACCCGCGTGCTGGGCATGGTGCCCCACGCGACCATCGAGTCGGGTGAGCCCATCAGCGACTGGCAAAGCCTGGCCGCGAAGGTCAAGCAGAACCCCAAAGTGCTGGCGGTTGCGCCCTTCACCCAGATGCAGGGCCTGTTGACCAACGACGGCAAGGTGCAGAAAGTCCTGCTCAATGCCATCGACCCGGCGCAGGAACGCAATGTCTCGATCATCGATAACTTCATGCAGCAGGGCAAACTGGACGACTTGTCGCCCGGCAGCTTTGGCATCGCTATCGGCGACAAGGCGGCGGCCAAGCTCGGCGTGGGCATCGGCGACAAGCTGACCTTCGTCGCGCCGGAAGTCACCGTGACTCCGGCGGGCATGTTCCCGCGCATGAAGCGCTTTACCGTGGTCGGCATCTTCCATGTCGGCGCCGGTGAGATCGACGGCTACCTGGGCCTGACCAACCTGACCGACCTGGCCCGCCTGCATCGCTGGAAGCCGGACCAGGTCCAGGGCTTGCGCCTGAAATTCAACGACCTGTTCGACGCGCCGCGTACCTCGTGGGAAATCGCCCAGCACCTGGGTGAAAACCAGTACTACGCCCGCGACTGGACCCGTACCCACGGCAACCTGTACCAGGCCATCCGCATGGAAAAAGCCATGATCGGCTTGCTGTTGCTGCTGATCGTCGCCGTCGCCGCCTTCAACATCATCTCCACGCTGGTGATGGTGGTGAACGACAAGAAGGGCGACATCGCGATCCTGCGCACCCTTGGCGCCACGCCGGGGCAGATCATGGCGATCTTCATGGTCCAGGGCACGGTGATCGGCGTCGTCGGCACCTTGATCGGCACCGTGGTGGGAATTCTCGCCGCGCTGAACGTCAGCGCTGCTATCGCCGGGCTGGAAGTGTTGATCGGCCACAAATTCTTGAACTCCGATGTCTACTTCATCGACTACTTGCCGTCCCAGGTGCAGAGCCAGGACGTATTGATGGTCGGCGGCGCCGCGTTGGTCCTGAGTTTCCTTGCCACCCTGTATCCAGCCTGGCGCGCGGCACGTACCCAGCCGGCGCAGGCTTTACGTTATGAGTGAATCGGGCATGAGTGAAAAAGCAATCCTGAGCTGCCGCAACCTGGGCAAATCCTACGAGGAAGGCCCGGAGTCCGTGGTGGTGCTGTCCAACCTGCAGCTGGAACTGCACCCGGGCGAACGCGTGGCGATCGTCGGCAGTTCCGGTTCCGGTAAAAGTACCTTGCTCAACCTGTTGGGCGGCCTTGATACGCCGTCCCAGGGCAGCGTCTGGCTGGCCGGCGAAGAGTTGTCGGCCCTGGGCGAGAAGGCCCGTGGCCAGTTGCGCAACCGTTCGCTGGGTTTTGTGTACCAGTTCCACCACTTGCTGCCCGAGTTCACCGCCCTGGAAAACGTCTGCATGCCGCTGTTGATCGGCAAGACCGCGATCCCGGAAGCACGCCAGCGTGCCCAGGCGTTGCTGGAGCGCGTCGGCCTGTGCCATCGCCTGGAGCACAAGCCGGCTGAATTGTCCGGCGGCGAGCGCCAGCGTGTGGCGATTGCCCGTGCCCTGGTCAACAACCCGGGCCTGGTGATGCTCGACGAGCCGACCGGCAACCTCGACTCCCATACCGCCCAGGGCATCAAGGACTTGATGCTGGAGTTGAGCACCCAGATGCGCACTGCGTTCCTGGTGGTGACCCATGACATGAGCATGGCCCGCCAGATGGACCGTGTGTTGCACCTGCAGGAAGGTCATCTGGTCGCCATCTGACCTGTTTCAAGCCCGGCGCCCGGCGCCGGGTTTTCTATTTTTTCAACGGTGCCCGCGAATGTTCAGACCGTTATCGATTTTCATCGGCACGCGCTATACCCGCGCCAAGCGCCGCAACCGTTTTGTTTCGTTTATCTCGATGACCTCGATGATCGGCCTCGCCCTGGGCGTGCTGGCGATGATCGTGGTGTTGTCGGTAATGAACGGTTTCCAACGGGAAATGAGCTCACGCATCCTCGGCATGGTGCCCCACGCGACCATCGTTGGTGTGAAGCCCATCAGCGACTGGCAGCCGGTGGCGGATGCGGCGATGAAGAATCCGGAAGTCACCGCTGCCGTACCGTTCACACAGATGGACGGCATGCTCTCCTACAAGGGCGCGATGCAGCCGATCGAGATCAGTGGCGTTGATCCGGCCCAGGAAGGCAAGGTGTCGATCGTGGCCCAGCACATTGTCCAGGGCCATCTGGAAGACCTGAAACCGGGCGAGTTCGGTGTGGTGATCGGCGAAATCACCGCCCGGCGTTTTCGCCTGAATGTCGGTGACAAGCTGACCCTGATCGTGCCGGAAATCAGCAGTGCGCCCGGTGGCATCACCCCGCGTATGCAGCGTTTGAACGTGGTGGGTGTGTTCAAGGTGGGCGCGGAGCTGGATGGCTCCATGGCGCTGATCCACATGGCCGACGCCGCCGAGATACAGCATTGGGAGCCGAACCAGGTGCAAAGCGTGCGCCTGGCGGTGAAAGACTTGTATGCCGCACCCAAGGTATCGGCGGATATCGCCGCCAGCCTCGGTGCCGACTACAAGGCCGACGACTGGACCCACACCCAGGGCAGCCTGTTCAGTGCGATGAAGATGGAAAAAACCATGATCGGCCTGCTGTTGCTGATGATCGTTGCCGTGGCAGCGTTCAACATCATCGCGACCTTGATCATGGTGGTGAACGACAAGGGCGCCGACATTGCGATCCTGCGCACCATCGGCGCCACGCCACGGCAGATCATGGCGATCTTCATGGTGCAGGGGACGGTGATCGGGATCGTCGGTACCTTGATCGGTGGCATCCTCGGCGTGATTGCGGCGCTGAACGTCAGTGAACTGGTGGGTTGGCTGGAACGGGTGACCGGGCAGCATATCTTCAGTTCGGACGTGTATTTCGTCAGCAACCTGCCTTCGCAATTGCAGGGTGGGGATGTGTTGTTGATTTGCTCGGCGGGGTTTGTGTTGAGCTTTTTGGCGACCATCTATCCGGCGTATCGCGCGGCGAAGATTGAGCCGGCGCATGCCCTCAGGTATTCGTAATTCTT
The DNA here is from genome assembly GCF_013386485.1 of Pseudomonas sp. P7758. Lineage (NCBI taxonomy): Bacteria > Pseudomonadati > Pseudomonadota > Gammaproteobacteria > Pseudomonadales > Pseudomonadaceae > Pseudomonas > Pseudomonas sp. P7758. Next base: position 60,001 of record NZ_JACARS010000071.1, read on the forward strand.
AAGACCGCCTTCGCGAGCAAGCCCGCTCCCACATTTTGACCGCGTTCTTCCTGAATGCACTCGGTCAAAATGTGGGAGCGGGCTTGCTCGCGA